>NZ_PJJK01000112.1:0-107010 GCF_002929785.1 Cryobacterium sp. Y62
GACAGTTAGAAACCTAGACGGAGAGCGGCGTGTACTCGTTAAGGCGCTCGGAAACCACCCACGGTTACGTCAGGAGAGCCGTATTCTCTGGCTGTTCATCCATCTACCCGAGCAACCCTTGAGAACCGTGCACGAATTGCAGAAGTTATACCGCAGCCCGGTGCTATTCGGGCACAATGGGCCAGTCAGACGAACAGCCGAATGCTGAGTTAGGGTTTTCAACATGCCTGCCCCCGAGCGAACCCCGCTTCCCACCCAGCGCCCGCCGACCGTTCCGGCGTTCGTGCTCGCTGAGCTGCGACGCCTGATCGCCGTCGGCGAGTTTGCTCCCGGGCAGCCGCTGCGGCAAGAGGATCTGGCCGAACGCCTTGGCGTCAGCCGGGTGCCGGTGCGGGAGGCCCTCAACACGCTCGAAACCGAGGGGCACGTCGTGCACGAGCCGCATCGCGGCTACCGGGTGACCGAGCTTTCGCTCGCCGACCTGCTCGAGGTGTACCGACTGCGGCAGCTGCTCGAGGCGGAGGCCGTGCGCGCCACGATCGCGCGCGACGGCAAACAGGTGCTCGCCGATCTGCGCGCGGCCGCCGCCGAGGTAGAACAGGCCAATGCGGCCGGCAACCTGCTCGCCATGAACGAGGCCAACCGGCGATTTCACTTCATACTCGTGACGTCATCCGGGCTCCCCCGCCTGGAACGTATTTTGCGCGCGCTCTGGGATTCGACCGAAGCCTACCGCCGGCTCTACTACGAGCAGTCCAGCAACAGGACCTTGGTCGAGCACGAGCATGCCAGCATCGTCGACGCCTTCGCCGTCGGGGATGCCGTGCTCGTCATCCGCCTGCTCGATGAGCATCGCGGCCACGCCACGACCGCCCTCGACGCGCTGCTGGCCTGAGCTGCTCTGCTCTGCTCTGCGGGCAATCGGATGCCGCCGCGGATCAGATGACGCGGAACGCGAGCTTGCCAATCCCGTCGATTCCGGCGGTGACGTCGTTACCGGGCTCGATGCGGCCGACGCCGGCGGGAGTTCCGGTGAAGATGAGGTCACCCGGACGCAGCATAACAAAGCGGGACAGCGCGGCAATAACGCCGGGGACGGGCCAGATTTGGTCGGCGAGGTTCCCGTCTTGACGGGTGGCAGCGTCGACGTCGAGCCAAATGCGGGCCTCGGTCGGATGACCGATCGCGGCCGCGGCGACGATCGGCGAGCACGGTCCGGAAAAGTCGAAGCCCTTGGAAAGGTCCCACGGGCGGCGCAAGGCCTTGGCTGCATCCTGTAGGTCGCGGCGGGTGAGGTCGACGCCCGCGCCGTAGCCGAAGACGTGACCGAGGGCATCCGCTGCCGCGATGTCCGCGCCGCCAACACCGATCGCGACAACGAGTTCCATCTCGAAGTGCAGGTTGTCGGTCTCGGGCGGGTAGGGAACCTCATGCGTCAACACGCCCCGCGCGGGAACGCCCTCGGTCACGGCGAACACAGCGTCGGCCGGTTTGGCGAAGAAGAACGGCGGCTCCCGATCGGGGTTATTGCCCATTTCTCGCGCATGATCGGCATAGTTGCGGCCGACGCAGTAGACCCGGTTTAGATAGAACCGGCCGGCCGAGTCACTAATCGGCAGGCTGGTGGGTTTCGGTGGGGAGAACGGAGCCGGCAAGCCGGTCTCGGGGGTGCTGTGCGACATTTTCATCCTTTCGAGGGGCAAAATCACTAGGTGCCCGTGCACACCCGCGAAACGGCCGTGCGGTGACCCGTTCGATTTCGAGGGATTTGAGTAAAATCTTCGCAGTTCTGCCGGCACTCAGGCAAGGAGGGCCGCAATCACGAGCAGGGCGGGCATAGACAGGATCGTAGTGAGCAACACGGTGTCGCGGGTGACGACCATGGCCCGGTCGTAGCGCGAGGCGAAGTTGAAGATGTTCTGCGCGGTCGGCAGCGCCGCCACGGCGACGACGGCGAACAGTTCGGCGCCAGCGAGGTTGAACACGACGTGCCCGAACAGGTACGCAACGATCGGCATGAGCGCGACCTTGATCACGGTCGCGGCGACGACCTGTTTGCGTCCGGTTCCAGCCTTCAGCAGTCGCTGACCGTGCAGCGACATGCCAAACGACAGCAGCACCAAGGGAATGGCGGCGCCGCCGATCAGTTCGAACGGGGCGAGCACGGGTTCGGGCAGCGTGATTCCCAGCATGGCCACGAACACACCGGCGAGCGAAGCAATAATCATCGGGTTACGAATGGGCTGGGTCACGATCGACCGAAACGACGCCCGGCCCTGGGTGGCCAGGTCGAGAATGGTCAGAATGGTCGGGGCCAGAATGACCAGCTGCAGCAGCAGCACGGGAGCCACGTACTGCGCACTGCCGAGCACATAGATGGCTACCGGAAGCCCGATGTTGTTGGCATTGACATAGGTCGCGGTCGAGGCGCCGAGCACCGTCTCGGCCAGCGGTCGACGAAAAAAAAGGCGGGCGGCGATGATATACACGACGACACCGACCGCGATGGTGCAGACGGTGGAGAGCAGAAACTCGGAGAACAGAACGGTGACATCCGCGTGCGCGAGAACCGTGAACAGCAGCGCGGGAGTCGCCACGAAGAAGGCCATTCGGTTGAGCACTCGTCCGGTACCGACGCCGACGATGCCGAACCGCTCGACGAAGTACCCGATCAGGATCACAAATCCGATAATCGAAAACCCGACCAGTACACCGCCCATTATGTTGAGCCTAGGGGTTGTCATGGGCGGTGATGCTTCACCCGGACCGCGCATCAGGTCACAGCAGTCTCAGCCAATTCCAGCCATCGCACGAGCGCGTCCTTTCGGGCGCACCAGACGTAGCGCTACGCTCAAGCATGCCCAGACTCGACGTTCCAGGCGCTTCGCTCTACTACGAAACATTGGGCAACCCCCAATCTCCCGCACTGCTGTTGCTCCACGCCGGCATTGCGACTCTGCGCATGTGGGATCCACAGGTCGCCGCTCTCGCTGCCCACCACTACGTCATTCGCTTCGACGCCCGCGGTTTCGGCCAGACGACAACCGAGAATGTGGAATTCTCCAATCGAGCGGATGCCACGGCGCTGCTCGATCATCTCGACGTGGCTCGGGCGACCCTGATCGGATGCTCGCGCGGTGGCACGATTGCGATCGACCTGGCCGTGGCTAGTCCCGAGCGAGTGGCCGGTCTGGTCACGATCGGATCCGGCCCAAGCGGATTCCCCGACGTGGAGCTCACCGAGCGGGAAGACGCCCTGTTCGACAAACTGGATGCGGCCTTCACCGCCCGCCAGTGGCCCCGGCTGGCCCGGCTTGAGGTCACCCTGTGGGCGGTCGGGCCGACCCGCAAACCGGCCGACGTCGACCCGGCCTTTCTCGCCCTGGCGCAAGAGCTCAACCTGCGCAACGTCATCCACGCCACGGAGGCGCCGATTTTGGTACCGCTCGAGCCGCCCGCGCTCGACCGGGTCAGCGACATCGATGTTCCGGCGCTCGTCACCGTGGGCGAACTCGACGTCACCTCGGCGCTGGCCCACTACGAATTCCTGTTGGAGATGCTGCCGCAATCAAGCGGATGCACATTTCGCGGCACCGCGCACCTGCCCAGCGTGGAGCAGCCGCTCGAGTTTCAGCGAGTACTGATCAGTTGGCTGGCGACCAACAACCTCTGACTGGCCACTGCGCGGGCACGGGCACCAAAAGGTTGGTGCCCCGGTCCGTCACCGTGGTCACCTTACTGCGGGAAGAGAGCCAACAATGGGAGCGCGAGTGCCACAGCCACACAGGGGAACACTCAGATTTTGGCACCGCGCAAGCTTGATATTTGTCGAAATTCACACTTTCTTCGGCGATCTCGCGCGGCGAACGGGGGCCGCTACCCGCGACCGACCCACCGATCCATCGAGCGGTACACGCCGAAGACGCGACCGGCGACGGCGTCCCAGGCAGCCAGCGGCAGCACTCCGCGCAGCACCTTCGACAGGCTGACCGTCCAGGGCAACAGCAGCTGCGGCTTGCCGGCGAGCATCGCCCGCCAGACCCGATCGACGACATACTGCGGGGTCATAAGCGGGGTGAGCAGCGGCCCGCGCGCGCCCTCGAACATGCCGGTGTCGATGTAGCTCGGGCAGACCGTGGTGACTTTGACGTGGCCGTGACCCTGCTGCACTAGCTCGAGCCGCAGCGAATCGCTCCAGCCGATCAGGGCCGCCTTCGAAGCGGCATAAACACTCATGCGCGGGTTGCTGAGGGTGCCGGCGGCGGAGGCGATGTTCACGATGCGTGACTCACGCCATCCGCTCGAAATCATGGCGGGGAGAAACTCGCGGGTGATGTACATCGGGGCGAGCGCGTTGATCTGCATGGTCGGGCGGGTGTCTGCGCCGTTGTCGTGCTCCCAAAAATATTTGCCACGCACGATTCCGGCATTGTTGATGACGACGTCGGGGTCGCCGATCTCGGTACGCACGCGCTGCGCGGTCTGCGCAATGGCGCCCAGATCGGCGATATCCAGAACGTAGGGCGCGATCCGGGTGAGCCCGTTGGAACGTTCCGTCAGGATGGCAGCGGCCTGGGCGAGGGCAGCACCGTCACGGTCCCAGAGAATGACGGCTTTGGCCCCCTCCGCAACGCAGCGTTCGGCGTACAGGCGGCCCATACCCCTGGCTGCTCCGGTTATCAGCACGCGGGCTCCGGCGACGGTTCGACTCATACTCCCATCATGCCGCCTGCACGGGCCGTTCGGCGCAGTCTGCAGCAGTACTACGCTCGATCTAGCAACAGGAGGAGGCGCGGATGGACTTTCAGACCCTCGCGATCATCTCCGTGGTCGCGCTGCTCGGGCCACTCCTGGCGACGCCGCGCCGCTGGAATATCCCGGTCGTCATCGGCCAGCTCGCCGCCGGCATCATCGTCGGTCGAACCGGCTTCGGCCTCGTCGATGCCGCCGACCCCACCCTGACCCTGCTAGCGGATGTCGGATTCGCGTTGATCATGTTCGTGGCCGGCACGCATGTACCGGTTCGTACCGGCGCGATTCGCGCGGCGTTCTCGGCCGGCCTGGTGCGGGCGATGCTCGTCACGGTCTCGGCGAGCGCCCTCGGCGTAGCCATTGCGATGATGTTCGGAACGAATCACGCACCTCTCTATATAGTGTTGTTGGCCTCCTCATCGGCCGCGCTCGTGCTGCCGCTCATCCACTCCCTGGGGCTGCGTGGGCGCTCGATACTCGAACTCACGGCGCAGGTTGCGATCGCGGGCCGCGCGGCGCTGACCGTGGCCGTGTACCTCTTGCTGTCCCGTTTGGAAAAAAACGGCTCCCGCGCACGGCTGCACAAGCTGTCGGCGAACCGCAAGTTCGCCCTCGAGCTGCGCATCCAGCTGGCCATTCTGTTTGCCCTCTCGGCGGTGGCTGTGTTCAGCCATGTCTCGGTCATGCTCGCGGGGTTCGCGTTCGGGCTTGCCGTCGCGATGCTCGGTGAACCGCGCCGCCTGGCCCGCCAGCTCTTCGCCCTCGCCGACGGATTCTTCGGCCCGCTGTTCTTCGTCTGGCTCGGCGCTTCGCTCGCGCTGCGCGACCTAGCCGACCACCCGCAGATGATCGCCCTCGGCCTGACACTCGGCCTGGCGACCCTGCTGACCCACGCGACCACCCGTATGGTGGGCCTTCCCCTGTCGTTCGGGCTGCTGTCGGCGGCCCAGCTCGGAATTCCGATCGCGGCCGCGACGATCGGCTCCCAGCTGCACGTACTCGCCCCCGGGGAGGCGGCGGCGCTGCTGCTCGGCGCACTCGTGACAATCGTGGTGGCCGCGGCGGCGAGCGGATGGGCGCGGCCGCGCGCGGCATCCGCTGCCGAAAAAACGGTTGGTTAGACGAACATCAGCACGATGCCGGTCAGGCCGGCGAGCACGCCGATGCCGAGCAAGACCAGGCCGATCAGGCGCAGGCCCTTGCCGTCGAGTTCGGGGTCGTGTGTGCGGCAACGCTCGGGGTGGCGGTTACGAAACCACACACACACGTCGTCGCCGGGCACCAGGTGGTGCGTCTCGTGCGTATCGGCCGGGCATTCGTGTACATCTCCGTCGCCATCAAACCAGCGGATGACCGTGGCCGGCCCCGACGCGGCGATCACCGCGGTCGTGCGGGTCCAGCGGCCGCTGATGCCGCGCACGGACAGACCGACAATGTAGAGCAGCGCTCCGATGATGAGGCCGACGAAGGTGAGGATCTCGCTCATGATGCCGGCGAAGTCGAGAGCGTGCACTGCCACCGCCGTCCGTTTATTGTTGTCGTCCTGGCTCCAGAGTAACGTTTGACGCCCCTTCAATGCGGCGGTCCAGGCTGAAACCATACGATTCATACTGTTTGTATCCCCGGGGCTGGCGCCGCGATCTGGTCGGAATCGAACCTGCCGAGCAGTGGGCAACCATGAGCCGCCTGGCCGCCCACGCCGATGCCGGTACCTGGGAATTTATTTGGGAGAGATGGGCATTGGAGCTAGCTGGTACGAGCACGAGTGGCGAGCCTCTGGTTACGGGTTTCCCCTACCCGGCGAGCGCCTGGCCCGCCTCGACGAGGGCGTGCGAATCATGAAAAAGGCCTGGACCACCAGAGCCACCGGAGCGTCGAACTCTCGCAAATACCCCATAAATGGAGTGCTGCGGACAATACTGACCTGCGGAGGGTGCATCGTGTGGCCTCTTCTCGCAGGGAAAAAAAGCCTGCGGTGCGCTCTTGTCAAGGTTGCGCTGGCTAGTTGGGAAGGCCAGCGCCCTCCACCGTGTCTTGGTGATCACGGATGGTCGCGGCGGTCTGCATGACGTGAGCCATCATGCACACCGCTGCCCGGTCGCCGTCATGGTCACGCAGCGCCTCGTAAATCTGGCGGTGTTGATCCCACGAGCCGGCGGCCCGCGTGACGACGACCTGGTAGAAATACCAGCGAATTCGTCGTTGCAGCACTCCCAGCATTCGCGCAATCACCGAATTGTCGGCGGCCTTCACGACAATATTGTGAAAACGGTCGTTGAGCTCCAGCAGGTGCTTGGCGTCCTGGGCCGCGATCGCCGCATCACCATGCCCCAGCAGTTCCTGGAGTCGGGATAAATCGATATCTGAAATATTTTCGGCGGCCAACCGTGCGCAGTCGCTTTCCAACAGTGAGCGGGCGTGGAAAACCTCCTGCACTTCTTTGTCACTGGGGGCGTGCACAAACGCACCCTTCTTGCCCGCCCGGTGTTCGACGAATCCGTCGTGCACGAGCCGCTGAATGGCCTCACGCACCGGGTTTCGGCTCACGCCCAGCTGCCTGGCGACTTCGTCTTCACGCAGGTGGGAACCCGGTGCGATGACACCGTCGACAATGGACTCTTCCAACACCTCGTAAACCCGTTCGCCGAGGGTTTGCGCAGCTTTGAGCAAGCCCAACGTGCTCAAATCATCCCCTTTCGACTCTAAGACGTCCCACACTTCAACTACTCCTCCTTGGCCGTTCCTGCATCGCGGATCGTCATCTGCCGCCGCCCGGCGCGCATAAGCACTGTTGATTATGCCGCAGTTCTCTGGGCGCCTCGCTCCGTGCCCCGTGCAACTAGCGCCCGACGGCGTAGCCCTGGTTGCCCCGGGGGTTGGCCGCGGCCTTGAGCCAGCCGCCATCGCGCGCCACAGCGCTCACTCGCCCTTCGGACCAGGGCTCACCGACCACGACGAGGTGACCGCGGCACCGCAACTCGTCGAGAACGGCCGAATCAAACCGGCTCTCCAGATACACCTCGGCTGGATGCGCATCCCGTGGGAAGAAGGAGTTGGGCATGTGGGTGGAGTGAAAACCGGGCGCATCGATACCCTCCTGGAGATTCATATCCCCGTGCACGAGGTTCAGGAAGTAGTTCAACGACCACTGATCCTGCGCGTCGCCACCCGGCGTTCCGAACGCGAGCCACGGCTTGCCGTCGCGCAGGGCGAAGGACGGCGTCAACGTGGTTCGTGGGCGAGCGCTGGGGCGCAGGGAGTTCGGCAAGCCTTCCTGAAGCCAGAACATTTGTGCGCGAGTGCTGAGGCAGAAGCCCAGCGCGGGGATGGTCGGCGAGGATTGCATCCAGCCACCACTGGGCGTGGCCGAGATCATCATCCCGTTGGAATCGACAACGTCGACGTGGCACGTGTCCCCGCGGGTTTCCCCCGACTTAGCGATCGTCGGCTCGCCGGATCCGATCAAATTCTCATATCCAGCTGGAGACGCCGGGTAGCGCGGCAGTCGCGCCTGGGCTCCACCGGGGTTACCGGGGCGCAGTTCCACGGACGCGGTGTCGGTGATTAGCAAGCGCCGCTGGGCGTTGTATTCCGGGCTGAGCAATGCCGCCATGGGCACGTCGGTGAAATTCGGGTCGCCGTACCAGGCCTCGCGATCGGCAAACGCGAGTTTGCAACTCTCGAGGATGGTGTGCACCCAATCAGCGGAGCCGGGCCCCATCGCGGTCAGATCGAAGCCTTCGAGAAGCGCAAGCTGCTGCAGAAAAACGGGTCCCTGCCCCCATGGGCCCGTCTTGCAGACGGTGTAGTTGTGATAATCGTAGGTGAGCGGCTGTTCAACCGTCGGCTCCCACCGGGCCAGGTCGTCGGCGGTCAACAGCCCCCGATGACGCTCCCCCGAGGTGTCCATCACCTCATTGTGGGCACAGAAATCGCCGATGGCTTCGGCGATAAACCCGCGGTACCAGCAATCCCTGGCCGCGCGGATTTGCACTTCTCGCGACCCGCCGGCAGCTTCGGACTCCGAAATTATCCGGCGCAGGGTCGTGGCCAGCACGGGATTTCGGAAGCAACTCCCCGCTGCAGGCACCTGCCCACCCGGCATCCAGGTCGCAGCTGAGCTGGGCCACTCGTTCGTGAACAGCTCCTGCATCGTTCCGATGGCTGCGGATACCCGCTCGAGCAGTGGATGCCCCTCCTCGGCATAGTGGATGGCCGGTTCGAGCACCTGACGCAGCGTCATCGTTCCGTGTAGTTCCAAGAGCAGCGTCCACGCCCCAAAGGCACCCGGCACGACCGCGGGCAGCAGGCCCGTCCCCGGCATCACGTCAAGGCCCAACCCGGTCACGGCCTCGATCGTTGCCGCAGCTGGCGACACGCCCTGACCACAAATGGTGGATACCTGCTGATCGGTTTCCGACCAGACCAGAATCGGAACCTCGCCACCGGGTCCGTTGAGGTGCGGCTCAACAATTTGCAGTACGAAGCCGGTGGCGACCGCGGCATCGGCGGCATTACCGCCGCGCTCGAGCACGCTCATTCCGGTGGCCGAGGCGATCCAGTGGGTTGATGCCACCATGCCGACGTTTCCGATGAGTTCAGGACGCGTTGTGAACAAGATTCTTGTCTCCTTGTTTAATGTGCGGTGCACCGTTTTCTGCGGTGACGAGGTGGCATGCGCTCTGGTGTTCGGGGCTCGTTACGCCGAGCAGACGCGGCACCTCGGTTCGGCAGCGATCAATCGCAACCGGGCAACGGGCGTGGAACGGGCATCCACTTATTTCTTCGGTCGGACTCGGCAGGTCTCCGCTGAGAATGATGCGCTCACGACCGCGAGCGCTGGAGGGGTCAGCCATTGGCGCAGCCGAGAGCAGCGCCTGCGTGTACGGATGCTGCGGGTCACGAAACAGCTCAGCTCGCGTCGCCGTTTCTACGATTTTTCCCAGATACATCACCGCGATGCGATCGCTGATGAATTCAACGACCGACAGGTCATGGGTAATGAACAAGCAGGAGAATCCTAGTTCGACCTGCAAATCGAGAATGACGTTGAGAATGGATGCCTGCACCGACACGTCGAGCGCCGAAACCGGTTCGTCCGCGATCACGAGTGACGGGCCGAGCACCAGCGCGCGGGCCAGTGCAACCCGCTGGCGCTGGCCGCCGGACAGTTCATGCGGGTAGCGGCCTACCAGCTCCAGACTGAGCCCCGTGCGTTCGAGCATGTCGGAGACGATCCGGTTGCGCTCCGCCCGACCGCCACGGTGATGCTGACGCAACGGCTCGGTGACGATCTGGCCGACCGTCATGCGCGGATTCAGCGACGAGTACGGGTCCTGGAACACGACATGCACTTCGGAGCGGAGCGGGCGCATCTCCCGTCGACTCAGCGTGGAGATATCGCGGCCCAGCAGACGAATCGTTCCGCTAGTGGGCTGTGTGAGCCGGGCGATACAGCTGCCGACGGTGGATTTTCCGCTACCGGATTCACCGACCAGGCCGAGAATTTCACCACGCCCGATGGTCAGATCGACGCCGTCGACGGCCCGAACCACCGTGCGCCCTCCGCCCAACCGCGAACCGGATTGAAAGTGCTTCACCAGGTTGGAAACCTCGAGGACTGGTTGCTCGCTCATAGCATCGCTCCTACTGCGGGGTGGTAACAGGACACGGTGTGCCCGACCGCGACGGGCTCCGCAGTGGGTCGGGCGGCGGTGCACTCGATGCTGGCGCTGGCGCAACGCGGGGCGAATTGACACTGGTCCGGGTCGGTCGACGGTGAGGGCACCAGGCCGGGAATGTCGGTGAGGCGTCGGCGGCCATTGGCCTGCATGATCGCCCGCGACGGCAGCGCACCGAGCAGTCCACGCGTGTAGGGGTGGGTGGGAGCTGCGAAGATTTCGGCCGTTGACGCCATCTCTACGATTCGACCGGCGTACATAATCGCCACCCGGTCTGCGATATCGGCGACCACGCCGAGGTCGTGCGTGATGAGCACGATGGACGTGCCCAGATTGTCCCGCAGCCGACGGAAGATGTCGAGCACACCGGCCTGAATCGTCACGTCAAGGGCGGTGGTTGGCTCATCGGCGATCAGTACGAGCGGGTTGCACGCGACGGCGATAGCGATCATGACCCGCTGCCGCATACCGCCGGACAGTTCGTGCAGGAAAGCGGCCGTTCGACGCTGCGCATCAGGAATCCCCACCAGTTCGAGCAGCTCGACGGCGCGCGCCAGGGCAGCTCGCCGGGACAGCCCCTCATGCTGCAGCAGAACCTCTGAAATTTGGTTTCCCACGGTGTACGCGGGATTCAACGAGGTCATCGGTTCCTGAAAGACCACCGAGATTTCCTTGCCACGCACCTCCTGCATCCGCTTTTCGGAATATGCGGACAGATCGACACCGTTCAGGTGCACCGATCCACCGAGGGTGACGTGTGAATCGCCCAGAAGTCGGGGGATGGACATGGCCACCGTAGATTTTCCGCAGCCCGACTCGCCTACGAGCGAGAGGATCTCTCCCTTCTCCAGCGTGAACGACACATCTTTGACGGCGATGACCGGCCCATTCTCCGTGCCGAACTCAACCCGCAGGTGTTCGACCTCCAACACGCTCATCGGGTCTCCTTGGGGTCGAGTACATCGCGAAGTCCATCGCCGAGCAGATTGAAACCGAGCGCAGTGAGGGCAATGGCGATTCCGGGGAAGAGAGCCAGGTACGGTGCCTGGGCCAGGTATTGCTGCGCGCTGGTGAGCATGATCCCCCAGGACGACATTGGTGGCTGAACGCCCAGGCCGAGAAAACTCAGCGTGGCTTCGCCGATGATGGCCGCCGGGATGGCGACGGTCGCCTGCACGATGAACGCGCCCATAGCGTTGGGGGCGATATACCGGAACATGATCGTCCCGTCACGTGCGCCGTCGGCGACAGCGCCGCTGACAAATTCCTGTTCCCGAATCGCCATCGCCTCGCCACGCGCGATGCGGATCACCTCTGGAACCTGCGACACCGCCAGCGCGATGATGACGTTCGTGAGAGATGCGCCGAGAATCGCCGCCAGTCCGACCGCGAAGATGAGGAAGGGGAAGGCCAGCATCACATCGACGATGCGCATGACGATGACGTCAACCCAGCCCCGGTAGAAGCCGGTGATCAGGCCAATGGTGATGCCGATGATCAGTGCTAAGGCCGTGGACATGACGCCGGCCATGAGCGAAACGCGGGCGCCGTTGGCGATTCGAGCGAACACGTCCCGGCCCAGATCATCGGTGCCCAGCAGATGCGCAAGCGAGGGTGTCTGGAGGATGGCGGCGAAGTCCTGCTGGTTCGGATCGGACAACAGGATCGGCCCGAGCAGGGCGAACAGCACGAAGCCGACGACGAGAATCAATCCGGTCACGGCCATCGGGCGCCGGGCGAAACGCCGAACAACGCGCTGCCACCGCGGTCGCGGTATGCTGCTGACGGTTTTCCGTTTGGCCGTGATCAATTTCTGGCTCATCGAGCTCCTCCAGCCAGGCGCATACGGGGATTCAGGTAGGCATAGGCGATATCGACCGCCAAGTTGACCAGAACGTACCCGGTGACGGCTACGAGTACGGCACCCTGGAGGACGGGATAGTTGCGCGCCGACACGGCGTCAATGATGAGCTTGCCAAAGCCAGGAATGACGAAGATCTGCTCCGTAATGATGGCGCCGCCAATGAGCGCGCCGAGTTGGAGTCCGAGCACCGTGACGACCGTCGTCAGGCTGTTGCGCAGAGCGTGCTTGACTTCGCGACTACGGCTAACACCCTTCGACCGTGCCGTTCGCACGTAGTCGGCCGACAGCTGTCCCAGCAGAGCCGCTCGGGTTTGCCGCATCAAGACCGCCGACAGTCCGGTACCGAGCACCAGAGCCGGGAGGATCATTCGTCTCAGATTTTCGCCCGGATCTTCTGTGAACGCCACGTATCCGGAGGCGGGAAGGACCTGCAGATTGATGGCAAAGAACAGAATGGCCAGCATCCCGAGCCAGAAGTGCGGCACGGACAGCCCGATGAGACCGAACGCGTTGGCGGCGTAATCTGCGAAACTTCCGCGCTTCACGGCCGATACGATGCCCGCCGTCAAACCGATCAGTACACCGACCAGGATGGCCAGCCCGGCCAGTTCGAGGGTGATGGGCAGCCGCTGCAGCAAAATTTCGGCAACGGGAATGCGGTCTCGGGTGGACACCCCGAAGTTTCCTTGCAGCGCCTGCCCCACGTAGTTAAAGTATTGAATCCAGATCGGCTGATTGAGACCGAACTGTTCCCGGATTGCCGCGACAACGGCTGGATCAGCGGTCTCGCCCGCCAGCACCAGGGCGGGGTCACCGGGAAGAAGGCGAACCCCGACGAAGACGACGATGCTGGCGAGAAACAGCGTGACGATCGAGGTGATCACCCGTTGGAGCATGAAGCGAGCCACTGGTCCAGCCGTTCCGTATCGGTTTTCGAGCTACTTGGTCAGTTCAGCGGTCTTGAAGCGCGGGATCGCGTCGGCGGAGTACTCCACCCCGGTGATATCGGCCAGACCGAGGAACCAGGTGTCGTGATACAGGTAGATGAGCGGCTTGATCTCATCGATCCGATCGAGGGCCTGCCCGTAGAGGTCCTGGCGGGCATCCGTTTCGGTGACGGACGCCGCCTCGGAGATCAGGAAATCCACCTCGGAATCAGCCATTTGCGAGTAGTTATTGGTGCCGCCGGTGGTGAGCAGGTCGTTCATGTCGCCGTCCGGGTCCATGCGGCCAGACCACCCGATCAGGAACATGTCGAAGTCGCCGGCCCGGCCCAGGTCAAGCGCCGAGACGAACTCGACTGGCTTGATCGTGACGTCGAAGCCAACATCGTTCGCCATTTGCTGGATGACTTCAGCCGTTTTCTGGTCCGTCGGGCGCGCGGGGATCAGCAGTTCTACCGGAATCGGGAGCGTCTCGCCCGATGCCCCGACCAATGCGCGGGCGGCGTCGGAGTCGAAGTCCGTGCACTGGATGTCATCGGGTCGGAACGCCATTTGTTTCGGCAACGGCACGCAGTCCGGCGTGGTCTGACCGGCGAAGACCACCGTGTTCAGGGCATCACGATCAATGCTGAGTTCGAAGGCCTTGCGCAGTTCGACCGAGCTGGCCAGGGGGCTGGACGACATTGTTGGGTCGGTATTGATGGTCAGGCCCTGGTAGCCAATAGCGCTGACGTCGAGGACGTCGACTCCGTCCGCGTCCAGCTGATCGACATCGCTCGCGTTGAGGCGTTCTGCAACGTTGATATCGGATGAGCGCAGGTTCGCCGCCCGAATGTTCGGGTCGGTGATGAACTTATAGGTCACGCCATCGAGCTTGACCAAGTCCTTGTCGTAGTAATAGTCAGACTTGGTGAAGTTGATCTCACTTCCGGGAACGCGGTCCGTGAAATCGAACGGGCCAACGCACACCGGGTCGGTTCCAAAGTCGAGGCCGAGCGTCTCAAGTGCCGTGGGCGACATGATCGCCCCAGCACGGTCGGCGAGTTGTGCACCCAGGGGGCTGAATGGGCGCGAGAGGGTCAGGCGAATATTGTTCTCATCAACGACTTCAACGCTCTGCAGCGCAGCGAGTTCCTTCTTACGCGAGGAGGTATCGAGCGTGAGGTTGCGGTCGAGGGTGATCTTCACGGCATCCGCATTGAAGGGTGTTCCGTCGTTGAAGAGGATGCCTTCACGCAGCGCGATATCAACCGTCAGACCGTCAGCGCTGGTGACCGGCAGGGACGCAGCCAGTTGCGGCACGAGTTCGAGGCTGTCGTTGGAATCGTAGAGTTTCTCGCAGAAAGCGGTGAACACGACCCTGGCCACAAACGTGTTGGCGACCGTGGGGTCCAACGTGTCCGGTTCGTCCGACAGCGCGACAACGGCAATTCCACCAGCCACGACTTCGTCGGCGCTGGGCGAGGCCGAGGGCGTAGAGGCACACGAAACCAACATCAACGATGCCGCGGCTATACAACCAATGTTCAACGTTCTTCGAAGCATCATGTCTCCAGTGGAAGTAATGAAAAAGTCTGTCCGTTGTCTGGATACTGTATACGGTATAGAGACAGATCGTCTACGAATAGGACAACACGCATGGAAATTGAGATAGGCCTGCTCAATGGCTCGATTATCTTCGTGGCGGGGATCGTGGCCGGAATCATCAACGTGGTGGCCGGCGCAGGCACGCTGATCACTTTTCCGACCCTGCTCGCCCTTGGCATCCCTCCGATCACCGCGAATGTGTCGAACACCGTTGGCCTGGTACCGGCCTCCGTCACTGGCGCTTACGGCTACCGTCGAGAACTCCAGGGGCAGTGGCGCGCCGTGGGGCTCATGGCCATCTTCTCCGCCATCGGCGGGATCGTCGGCGGCGTCCTGCTGCTGGTTCTGCCGGCATCCGCATTTTCCATGGTCGTTCCGTACCTGCTGATCCTTGCGGGTGTGCTCTCCGCAATTCAGCCGCGCATCGCGCGATTCGTGCGGCGCAAATCTGCCACAACCCATGCCGACACCCGCCCGGTGACGATTGGCCTCAGCCTCGGCGTGCTGGCGACGGGCGTGTACGGCGGCTATTTCGGTGCAGCCCAGGGCGTTGTACTTCTCGCCCTCCTCGGGATTCTCTGGTCGACCGACATTCACCGCGCCAACGGGGCCAAGAACGTTTTGGCCGGTGTCGCCAACGTCGTGTCGTCGGTGATCTTTATCTCCAGCGGCACGGTCGACTGGATGATTGTCCTCCTGATCGGCGTGGGCTCAGCCCTCGGCGGCTGGCTCGGTGCCAGAATCGGGCGGCGCCTGCCCGCTCCAGTGCTGCGCACGATTCTCGTGATCGTCGCGCTGACGGCCGCGGCCGTGTTGCTGGTCACGTAGTTACTCCGGTCAGGCAATCTGACACACTGGATGCAATGAGTCTCAGTGACAACGCGGTACCAACCTGGTGGCGGGGGCTCGGCCTGCCCGGGCTGGTCGACCTGCACACCCATTTTCTTCCCGAGCGGATGCTGCGGCGCGTCTGGGCTCACTTCGACGAGATCGAGCCGCTCATCGGTCACCCGTGGCCGATTCACTATCGCGACGACCAGGAGTCGCGACTCGCGACGATTCGCCGACTCGGCGTGCGGCGCTTCACCGCGCTGTCCTATGCGCATCGCCCCGGAATGGCGGCGTCCCTGACCGATTTCTCACTGGACCTCGCGGACGAGCATGCCGACTGCGTTCCGAGTGCCACGTTTTACCCGGAGGATGGCGTGCTCGATCAGGTTCAGTCCGCCCTCGACCGCGGCGCTCGAGTATTCAAAATTCATGTGCAGATCGGGGCTTTTGACCTGCGCGAACCGATCCTCGACCCGGTCTGGGGGCTACTGGCCGACGCAGCGATTCCGGTCGTGATCCATGTCGGCAGCGGGCCGGTTTCTCGACCGGGCATCACCGGGCCGCACACGCTTGCGGGAGTGCTGGTGCGGCATCCGCTGTTGACGGTCGTCGTTGCACACATGGGCGCCCCGGAATACGGCGAGTTTCTCGACCTGGCCGAGCGGTATCCCTGGGTGCACCTCGATACGACGATGGTGTTCACCGACTTTTTCGAGCAGCTCGCGCCCTTCGACCCCGCCCTGCTGTCCCGGCTGGCGGACCTGCCCGACCGTGTGGTGCTCGGCAGCGATTTCCCCAACATTCCGTACCCGTATGCGCACCAGTTGGAGGTGCTCGAACGCCTGCGCGCCCGAGAGCCGCGACTCGACGACGACTGGCTACGCGCCGTCTGTTGGTACAACGGGCTGCGCCTGATCGGCGAGTAGTTCGGTAACGAACTCAGGAAGTCAAAATTGGATTCCGCGGGTGAGCGCGCCATCGATCAGCAGGTTCGCGCCCGTTGTTCGGCTCGACACCGGGCTGGATAGGAACACGACGCTCGCTGCAATCTCCTGCGGCGTGCCCATGCGACCGGTCGGGTTGAGCCCTACCGCCTCGGTGAAGAACTCGGTATCGCTGGTCTCGAGGCTCTCCCAGACTCCACCCGCATGGTACGTATTGCCCGGTGAAACCGTATTTGCACGGATTCCTTTCGCTGCAAGCTGGTAGGCGACACCGGCAATGTAACCGATGATGGCCGTCTTCACCGTGCCATACGGACCGCTCGCGAAGTCCACCTCGCGGCCGGATACGCTCGACAACGCCACTATCGACGGCGCGGTGCTCTGCTCCAGAAATGGGATCGATGCCTTCACGAGGTTGACCGTTCCCATCAGATCGACCTCGATCGAGTCCGTCCAGTTGGCCGCCGTATCTGGAATGGCCAGGGCGCTCACGTTGCTCACCACCATGTCGATGCCGCCGAAGCGCTTGGCGGAGTCGGCAACCCATCGCCCCAGAGCCTCGCTGTCGCGTACGTCGAGCACCGTGCCGACGACAGTGGCTGGGCCATTGGCGAATTCGGATTCGGTAGCGGCGACTTCCGCTGCACTGCGGGCACAGAAGGCGACGTTGGCGCCCTCGGCAACGAAGGCATCGACGATCGCGCGCCCGATGCCCTTCGTGCCGCCGGTGACGAGTGCGGTTTTTTGGGCGATGCGCAGATCCAAGGTGGGTCCTTTCGGTGATGCGGGTTCGGAGCGAGTGAGAAAGTCTCGGAGCAGGTCAGCGGATGGCGGCCCGCTCGCGCAGCTCGCGGTGCATCCCGTCGAAAGCGTGAACGGTGGGGAATAGCGATTTGCGCACCTTCACGACGACGCTGTAATTGGGGTCGACCACGTTGGCAATGGGTGCCTCGGCGGTCTGGCTGAGCAGTTGGTAGGCATCCATTTCGTGAAGATCGAAGAGCTCGCTGAGCCAGCGGATCATCTCGAGCTGAGCGATCCGCCAGGAATCTTCCATGGGTCGGGACGAGCCGACGATCATCCAGTAGTCGTCGGTTTCCAGGCGCGGCCATAGCGGAGCGCGGCCCTTGATCAGGTCGACCAGAATGACGGAGTTCATTGCACCTTCGACGGCGGTGCCGCAGCTCTCACCCTCGCCCTGCCGGTAGTGACCGTCGCCGATAGAGAATAGAGCGCCCTCAACATTTACACCGAGAAAGACGGTGGTGCCGGGCTTGATCTCGGGGGTATCCATGTTGCCGCCAAAACGCTCGGGCACGAGGGAGGAGCGCACCTCGCCCCCTGATGGGGCTACTCCCACCGTGCCGAGCATGGGTGCGAGGGGCAGTGCTACCTCAAAATCACTAAAGCGGGATTGGAAGCCGACGGTGCCAGCCAGCGTATCAACCTCATAGATCCAAGTAGCTTCAGGCAGCGCCTGTTGCAGCATGGCGGTGCGATCGGTGCTCGTCATGCCGCCAAAGAAGGGGATGGCAGCCGAGGCTCCCCAGCTGCGCGCCGGGGTGAGATCAATGATGTGAATGGCCAGAGTGTCGCCCGGTTCAGCCCCTTCTACGTAGAAGGGGCCGGTCTGCGGGTTGAGGTAGCGAAAGTCGAGCACGTGGCTGGCGACGTCGCTGACGCTCGTCAGTGCGTGGTTGAACGCGTCCTCCGACCAGAGGTTGAGCAGGGTCCCTGGCCGCACCCGGTGGCTGGGCGCCGCGCCGCCGAAGGTGTACACGAACTGGCTGCGATCCGGGCGAAAGTCGAGGGAGTCCATAATGCAGCCTATCGCGGCGATATATGCCCACGTCGTCACCATATGCCGATACCTGCATGGCTTGCGTTGGCGGCGGTCGCCCTGCTTCAATCCGCGGCGGGGAGTAGAAAATCGCTCAGACCGGATACCCCGCCCATGACGTAATACCCGTCATCAGCGTCGGTCCCACCCATGAGCACGCCCCGCGCGGCGCGGTAGGCGGCGCGCTGCTCGAGAGTGGTCGGTTGAGTACGTCAATATGATCGAGTGCGTCCCGCACGAGCTCGACATCGGACCTGCTCACAGTGGCACGGCCTCTTTCATTACTCGTTCAGGGAGGTGTTCGCGAAGGCCACTGGCCGGCACGACGTCAACTTTGGTTCCGAGCAGGTCGCCCAGCTCGCGTTCCAATCGAGCCAGCGCGAGCAGTCCCGTTCTTGGCGCAATGTCGGCCAGCAGGTCGATATCGGACTCTGAGGTATCGATGCCGCGGGCAGCACTCCCGAAGACGCGGAGGTTCGTAGCCCCGCGAGCGGCGGCCAGAGCGATTATCTTGCTGCGATGCTGCCATCGCTTTGGCCGACGGCTTAGACCTCGAAGCCGTTCTCACCATGCACCGTGCGCTGTTGGAGAAGTCGAATCCCCTGATTGTCGGACGCTGGCGGAATGAGCAAGTGTGGATCGGCGGTGGTTCATTTTCTCCGCACAACGCCTCGTTCATTCCCCCGCACCAAGACCGAGTCCCCGAATTCATGGATGACGTAATGAAGTTCGTACGTCGCAGCGATCTCCCTGTGATCGCGCAGGTCGCGATAGCGCATGCTCAGTTCGAAACCATCCATCCCTTCCCCGACGGCAACGATCGCACCGGGCGCGCCTTGGTGCAGGGGATGCTCCGCGCAGGCGGCGTCACCAAAAACGTGACGGTCCCAGTCTCCGCCGGTCTCCTCGGCGACACCAAGGGCTACTTCGATGCACTCACTGCTTATCGCAATGGGGATGTGCGTCCGATTATCGAGACGATGACGGAAGCCGCGTTCGCTGCCGTCACAAACGGTCGCAGGCTGGAGAAGGAAATCACGTCGATCACCGCCGGATGGGACGCAACGGTACAAGCGCGCAGCGACTCCTCTGTGCATGGTCTAAAAATTTTGCTGCTGCGGCAGCCGATCGTAACCATCGCGATAGTCTGCCGCGAGCTCGGAGTCAGTGAACCAGCCGCAGACACCTCCATCAAAAAGCTCGTCGATGCCGGCATCCTGTCTCAGTCGACAGCAGGCCGACGCAATCGCCACTGGCAGGCGACAGAACTACTGAACGCGCTGGACGATTTCGGTGCCCGCGCACGTCGTCAACGCTGGGGAAACTGAGGGCTCTCAGATTTCGCATTACGTATCGCGCGCGGAACTCACGCCTCCCCTCTGGCTTGCTCCGCGCGATAGAACGAGACCTCGAAGGGGTTCTGGGGAAGGGGTGACTCCGGTGAGCTACACAGTAGAAGTCACACGCGAGGGAGGCCGAAACTCGGGCGATGGTCACCGACACGTCCGAACGCGCCGTCGAACTGGCCGACGCAGGTTATTCGGTTCGCGATATCGGACACCTCCTCGGCATCACAAAGGGCCGCGTTTCCCAAATCGTCCCCGGCAGGCGCATCAGAGCCTGATTATGCACGCTCCACTCCGGTGCACGGTCACGTCGGTATGAAGTGCGCGCACGCGAGCGGAACGTCGATTCTCCGCGTCCAAACCCGGCACGAGCGACGATTTGTTGCGAAAAATCGCAAGAAAACGCCGCACCGTGCCCGATATTCTGAAGGAGCATTCTTTTCGGTGCGCACGCCCGCCGCGACCGCGGCACTCACGAGAACTGGAGGTTCCCATGTCGATATCTGTTGAAAAAACACACGTAGCTAACGCTCTGGTCGGAGAGCCCGAGGTTCTCGAAGACGGCCTCGCGCAGCATCCGTCCTGGCTTGACCTCAAGGTCGCGGCGACCTCGCTGCAGGGCCTGCAGTCGCAGGACGGCTCGATTGCCGACGCCTCGCGGCATGCGGATGCCGCGGCATCCGTTTCGCGCATCACCGCCGCGGTTACCGACCTGGCGCCACGGTTCACGCACGATGCCACCTACCTTGACGCTCTGATCGTGGACTTTGACCGCTGGGCCTCCGACGGATTCGGAGTGCCCGACTTCTACGATTCCCTGATGGCTTTTCAGCCGCAGCAGCATCGCGTCAACGGGCTGCGCCACCTCGTGGTGTTCCCGATGTACACGCAGAATGGCAGCGCCAATCGCCTGGTCGAGGCCGTGCTGATCGAGGTCATCTGGCCCGAATTCATCGGCGAACTGGAGGCGGGCTACACGAACAAGCTGTTCGTACCGATTCGTTTTCTCGACTTCACGCCGGGTTACGACACCAATTCGGCCGTGCTCTTTCCCGAGACGGTCGCGATGCGCGAGATTCCGACGTTTACCTGGGGAGCGATTTTCGCCGACCGCGAAGCCGCCCGCTTCCGCCGCGTCGTGCGCGCTGCCGCCGAGATCACGCGGCTTGAGCTACCGAAGGATGCGGCGCTGTTGCTCGACGACCAGCACCTCACCGAAGAGACCTTCGTGATGTGGGACCTCATCCATGACCGCACGCACATGCGCGGCGACCTGCCGTTCGACCCGTTCATGATCAAGCAGCGCATGCCGTTCTTCCTCTATTCACTCGAAGAGCTGCGCTGCGACCTGACCGCTTTTCGCGAATCGGTCACAATCGAGCGCAGTGAACTGGCGAGCCCGGACGCGCGTCAACACGCGAAACTGGTGCAGTATGCAGTCATCTTCGACCGCATCTTTCGGTTCGCGATCACCGGCAACCGGGTGCGCAACTATGACGGCCTCGGCGGTCAGCTGTTGTTCGCCTGGATGCACCAGCACGGTGTGCTGCACTGGACCGACACCCGCCTCACCTTCGATTGGGACGCCGTTCCCGAGGTGGTCATTGCACTCGGAGCGCAGATCGACGAGCTGTACTGGGCGTCAATCGACCGACCGAAGAAGGCGCACTGGCTCGCGGCCTACGAGATGATCTCGAAGACCCTCACGCCCAATCCGGCTTCGACCTGGGCCCGCGGGCTGCCGCTCGAGGTGCTCGCCGGTTCTCCCAAGGGCTACACCGACCAGGTTCTCGACGACGAATTTCCGCTGTCGATGTTCTTCGAAGCGCTCGAAAAGAAGATGCGCACGGTCATCGACTCGACGGCCGGCATCACCGGCAGCGCGGTGGACTGATGGGCGCCAGCCGCGCCGTCGCTGGTCGTACCGTGCTGATCGCCGGTGCGACCAGCACGGCCGGCCTGGCCGTTGCGTCGTTACTCGCGGATTCCGGTGCGCGCGTCGTCGCCGTCGGCTCCAATCTCGAACGTCTCCAGTCCGTGCTCGGGGTCGCGCCCGATGCCGCGCTCTATGAGTGTGACCTCACTGACTTTGCTGCGGTGACCGCGCTGGCCGGCGCGACCGGCCCGATCGACGGCTTGATTCACCTGGTAGGCGGCTGGCGCGGCGGCGGAGGCCTCGCCGGCCAGACCGACGAGGACTGGGACTTTCTGCACTCGCACGTGGTCACCACGCTGCGCAACACGACTCGGGCCTTCAACGCCGACTTGCTGGCCTCGTCGGCCGGGCGGCTCGCCATCGTGTCGAGCGTGTCGGTAGACCGGCCGACCGCTGGCGGCGCGAATTATGCGGCCGCGAAGTCCGCGGCCGAAACGTGGGTGCGCGCGGTCGGAGCGGGATTTGCAAAAGCCGGCGACACCGCCGCGGCTGCAATCTTCGTCGTACGTTCGCTCGACGGGCTCGAAACCGAGCTGGCTACCCGGGTGACGGGGCTGTGGGGCAAGGCGGCGGCATCCGTCAATAACAGTCGGCTCGTACTGGCGCCAGAGACTTGAAAAACCTGAGGCCTAGAAACTGCTCGCGCTGCTAGTTTGCCGAACGCGCCAACCGCAAGCACTCCCCTGCAGCTTTTGGCGGCGGCCTCGCGACGATCGGTGCGGATGCTCCTGCCCGGCCGCTCAAGTCGGCAGCCCACGCTAGCGTGGAGTCATGAGCACCACAGACTCCCACCTCAACGCCGAGTGGCAGAGGCCCACCCCCAGCGGGCCTAGCCTGCGCAAAGATCTGTGGGTCACGCTGGTTCTGGCCGCCGCGACCGCCCTGAGCGTGTCGCTCACTCGCAGCGCTGGCGTCTTCACCGAAGCGCCGGTCTGGCAAGTAGCACTGTGGGTCGCGCTCATCACCCTGCCCCTCGCGCTGCGCCGTCGGTGGCCCGAGATTGTGGCCGTCACCGTCTCCGTGGTCTTCGCCGCCGGTGCCATGCTCGAAGCCAGCGACATGCTCTTCTCCAACATCTGCCTCTATCTGGCCATCTATGCGGTCGGAGCATGGAGCCGCCACCGCGTTGCGGCCAAGTGGGTGCGGGTCACCATCGTTGCCGGCATGTTCATCTGGCTATTCGCCCAGCTCATCGTGCAGGCCAACCAGCTCACCATGATGCCCGATCTCTCCCGCGAGGGGTTCTTCTCCCCCTATGCGGCGTTCGGAGTATTGCAGGTCTTGATCAACCTGGTCTATTTCGGTGCGGCCTGGTATTTCGGCGAATCCGCATGGAAATCCGCCCGCAACAGCACCGCCCTGAAGGACAGCACCGCCGCGCTCACCGTCGAGCGCGAGCGCACGGCAGCCCAGGCCATCACGCTGGAACGGGTACGCATCGCCCGCGAGTTGCACGACGTCGTCGCCCACCATGTGTCGGTAATGGGCGTGCAGGCTGGCGCAGCCCGGCGCATCCTCTCGAGTGCCCCCGGGCAGGCGGCCGACGCGCTCACCATAATCGAACAGAGCGCACGCAGCGCGGTCGACGAGTTGCACACCATGCTCGGAGCCCTGCGTGGCCACGATGCCCCAGGATCGGAACCCACTAACCAGAGCAGCAGCACCCGCGGCATCGCTCAGCTCGGCGAACTCGCCGACGAGAGCCGTACCGCCGGCGTTCCCGTACGCCTGTCAATCGTGGGCGAGGAACGCTCGATTCCTGCCACGATCGGCCTGAGCATCTACCGCATCGCCCAGGAAGCCCTGACCAACACCCGCAAACACGCCGGCCCCGGCGTCAGCACGGACCTACGCCTGCGCTACGAAACGGATGCCATCGAGCTCGAGATCACCGACGACGGAGTCGGCCCCCGGCGACAATTCGGCGCGGCAGTTGCCAGCGGCGCGAGCGCCGAAACCACCGGGCTGGGCCAGCGTGGCATGCGCGAACGGGTCGCTGCGGTTGGCGGCGAACTGCACCTCGACAGTCGACCACGCGGCGGCTACCTCGTGCGCGCACGGTTCCCGCTCATGAAGCGAGAGACCGTATGAGCGAGCCGGCCGGCATTCGCGTGCTGCTCGTGGACGACCAGGCGCTCGTGCGCGCGGGGTTTCGTGTCATTCTGCAGTCCGAGCCGGGTATTCACGTCGTGGGCGAGGCCTCCGATGGCGCCGCCGCGCTCGTCCTGGCTCGAACGCTTCAGCCCGACGTCATCTGCATGGACGTACAGATGCCCGGCGTCGGCGGCCTCACTGCCACCGGGTCGATCGTCGACGACCGCTCGATCCACGCCGCAGTGCTCATGCTCACGACCTTCGACCGCGAGGACTACCTGTTTGCAGCGCTGCAACACGGCGCGAGCGGATTCATCCTGAAGAATTCCACGCCCGAAGCGCTGATCGAGGCCGTGCAGGTGCTCGCGCGCGGCGATGCCCTGCTGGCCCCCGACGTCACCCGACGCGTCATTGAGCGGTGTGTGAACCTGACCGGGGCGTCCGTTTTGGCGGCTGCCTCGCCCAAGGCACTGCATGAGCTGACCGAACGCGAGTGCGAGGTGTTTGCGCTGCTCGCCCAAGGGCTGGCTAACGCTGAAATTGCCGCGCAGCTCTTTCTCGGTGAGGCCACAGTGAAATCGCACGTCTCGAAGGTGCTGATGAAGCTGGGGCTGCGCGACCGCATCCAAGCCGTGGTCTACGCCTACGAGCACCGCGTCATTGTGCCCGGCGGCGCCCTCGAAGCGTAGCTCCACCGCCAGGCGGAGACTGGCTTCATCCGCCAGGCGGATGTGGCAGACCGCTACCCCGCGCTACCGTGAAGACACGCACAACGAAAGGGCGGGGAATGCTCGACATCAGGGGAGTCACCAAGAGCTATGGCACGAGAAAGGTGCTCTCCGACGTGAGTTTCACCGTCGGGGACGGCCGTATGACCGGCTTTGTCGGCGCGAATGGCGCCGGTAAGACCACAACTATGCGCATCATTCTCGGCGTGCTATCGCCGAACGCGGGCATCGTTCTCATCGACGGCGTACCGGTCACCCCGAACGATCGCCGTCGGTTTGGCTACATGCCAGAGGAACGGGGCCTTTACCCCAAGATGAAGGTCGCCGAGCAGCTTGTCTACCTGGCCCGCCTGCACGGGCTGACACCGGCATCCGCTCGCCGCAACACCGACGATCTACTTGAGCGTCTCGGTCTAACCGAACGCGCCCGTGACACCGTCGAGTCGCTCTCGCTCGGCAACCAGCAGCGAGCCCAGATCGCCGCAGCTCTCGTGCACGACCCCGAGTTTCTCGTGCTCGATGAGCCATTCTCCGGCCTCGACCCACTCGCGGTGGAGGTGGTGATGAGCGTGCTCGCCGGCTACGCCGCTCAGGGCGCGCCCGTGCTGTTCTCCTCGCACCAGCTTGACATCGTTGAACGGCTCTGCGACGACCTCGTCATCATCGCCGACGGCGAGATTCGCGCGAACGGCTCCCGCGAGGCCCTGCGCGAGCAGCACAGCAGCCCGCGCTATGAAATTCGCACTGCTGGCGACACCGGCTGGATCCGCTCACAGCCCGGCATCACCGTGATCGACTTCGACGGCGATTTCGCCGTCTTTGAAGCCGAAACGGATGCCGCCAGCCAGGCTGTTCTGCACCGTGCGATCACGATCGGCGCGGTGCACACCTTCAGCCAGCAGAGGCCCAGTCTCGCCACCATCTTCAAGGAGGTCATCGCATGAGCAACCCCACCCGCCCGGTACACACCGCGCCCACCTTCGCCCAGAGCGTCTGGCTGGTCTCCAACCGCGAGATTGCGGCGCGATTGCGCAGCAAATCGTTCCTGATCGCGACCGGCATTTTGCTGCTCATTTCGATGGGCTCTGTCATCGTCGGCAGCATCATGAGCCAGAACACGAGCCTGACCAGGGTCGCCGTGGTCGGCACCGCGATCAGCGTCGTCGAGCAGACGCAAGCCTTCGACATCGTGGAAGCTTCCAGCGTCGAAGGCGCCGAGGCCCTCGTACGCGATGGCAGCGTCGATGCGGCCGTTGTGCCGTCGACGAATACCGATTCCCCGCTCGGTATCACCGTGATCACGCTCGACTCGGCGCCCAACGATGTTCACGGCACGCTCACCGTGAGCCCCGACGTGAAAATTCTCGAACCGGCCGAACAGGATGGTTTTCTCGCCTACCTCGTGGCCATCGGCTTCGGTATCATCTTTCTCATGTCGGCCACTACCTTCGGCGCCACCATCGCCCAGAGCGTCGTGGAAGAGAAGCAGACCCGTATCGTCGAGATTCTCATGTCGACCATCTCGGTGCGCGCCCTGCTCGCCGGCAAGGTTCTCGGCAACAGCCTGATGGCGTTCGCGCAGATCGTGTCCATCGGCCTGCTGGTCTCGATCGGTCTGGCGGTCACCGGGCAACGCGTGCTGCTGGCCGATGTGGGACCGGCGATTGTCTGGTTCGCCGTGTTCTTCGCCTTCGGGTTCGTGTTGCTCGCCGCCCTTTACGCGGCGACGGCGTCGATGGTGTCCCGGCAGGAAGACGTGGGATCGGCAACCTCGCCGGTGTTGTTCCTCGTGATGATCCCCTATTTCATGGTGGTTTTCTTCAACGACAACCCGCTCGTGCTGGCGATCATGTCGTACGTGCCGTTCTCGGCGCCGGTCGGAATGCCGGTGCGCATCTTCCTGAGCCAGGCCGAATGGTGGGAGCCGGTGTTGTCCCTGATCGTGCTCGCCCTGTCGACGATCGTGGTGATTCTCATCGGGTCACGCATCTACTCCAACGCGCTGCTGCGCATGGGTGCCCGCGTCTCCCTGCGCGAGGCACTGCACCGGTAGCGGCATCCGCTTCGTGCAGACGGCCAGCCGAATGCGAGAAGATGGAGGGGTGACCCAACTCCATGATCTGACATCCCGCGGTTTCGCTTCCGACAATTACTCCGGCATTCATCCGGAAATTCTGGAGGCGATAATCCAGGCCAATGGCGCCCATCAAGTTGCCTACGGCGAAGACGTTTACACGGCTAGGCTGCAGGAAGTCTTCGTCGAACAGTTCGGCGACGGCGTCGAAGCGTTCCCGGTGTTCAATGGCACCGGCGCCAACGTCACCGGGCTGCAGTCGATGCTGCCGCGTTGGGGCGCCGTGGTCTGCTCGGCCACCGCCCACATTCACAACGATGAGGGCGGCGCTCCGGAGCACGTTGGTGGCTTCAAGCTGCTGCCGGTTGTCACCCCCGACGGCAAGCTCACCCCCGAACTGATCGACCAAGAGGCCTGGGGTTGGGGCGATGAGCACCGCGCCCAGCCGCTCGTCGTGGCCATCACTCAAACCACGGAGCTTGGCACTGCGTACACCGTGGACGAGGTGCGCGCGATCGCCGATCACGCCCACTCCAAGGGAATGACGCTGCACATGGACGGCGCCCGCATTTCTAACGCCGCGGCGAGCCTGGGAGTGCCGCTCCGCGCCTTCACCCGCGATGCCGGCGTCGACGTGCTCAGCTTCGGCGGCACCAAGAACGGCATGATGCTCGGTGAGTGCATCGTGGTACTGAACCCGGCAGCATCCACCGGTCTGAAATTTCTGCGCAAGTCAAACATGCAGCTCTCCAGCAAGATGCGTTTTGTGTCGGCGCAGCTGATCGCGCTACTCGACGGCGACCTGTGGTTGCGAAACGCCAGCCACGCCAATGCGATGGCCGCCCGGCTGCGCGGCGCGCTTGAAACCGAACTCGCCCAGGGCACGATCACCGGCCTGACCTTTAGCCAGGCAACCCAGGCCAACGCAATCTTCGCCACTCTGCCCGACGGTGTCGCCGACCGCCTGCGCGATTCCTTTCGCTTTTACGATTGGGACGCCGCCAGGAACGAGGTGCGCTGGATGTGCGGCTTCGACACGACCGAGGACGATATCGACCAGTTCATCGTCGCCATCACCCGAGAACTGTCATGACTTTCAAGGATCAGCCGTGGCTCGCCTCCTACGCTCCCGGCGTTCCCGACACCATCGATGAGACTGCCGAAACCCTTACCGACATGATCGAGGCCTCGGTCGAGCGGTTCGCGCTTAACATCGCGTTGGATTTCTTCGGTGCCACGACCACCTTTGAGGAGCTCGGCGAGCAAATCTCCCGAGCTGCCAATGGTCTGCGCAAACTCGGCGTGAGCCCGGGCGACCGGGTGGCCCTCGTACTGCCGAACTGCCCGCAGCACGTCGTCGCGTTCTACGCGGTTCTGCGCCTCGGCGCCATCGTGGTCGAGCACAATCCGCTCTACACCGACCGCGAGCTGCGCCACCAATTTGAAGACCACGGCGCGAAGGTCGCGATCGTCTGGGACAAGGTCTACGACGCCGTCCGTGCTTTTCCCAAAGACATGGGCGTAACGGATGTCGTCACCATCGACCTCACCCGCGCCATGCCGTTCTCGAAACGGCTGGCCCTCAAGCTGCCGATCAAGAAGGCCAGGGACGCTCGCGCCTCCCTCACCGCCGGCCCCGGAAAGGGCGCGATCAGCTGGCACTCCATCGTTGGAACGCGCAGGCTGCATGCGTCGCACCAGCGCCCGCTGCTCGGGGACACTGCCGTTTTGCAATACACGAGCGGCACGACCGGCACCCCCAAGGGCGCCATTTTGAGCCACTATAACCTGCGCGCCAACGCCGCGCAGGGCTCCGCCTGGGTGGCGGGCCTACGGCCCGGAGAGGAAACCGTGTACGGCGTGCTGCCCATGTTCCACGCCTATGGCCTCACGCTCTGCCTTACCTTCGCCATGAGCATCGGCGCGCGCCTTGTGCTGTTTCCGAAGTTCGACGAGAAGCTCGTGCTCGACGCAGCCCGGCACGCTCCGCCCACTTTTTTGCCGGCGGTGCCCCCGATCTACGACCGCCTGGTCACGGCCGCAGCGAAGAAGAAGGTGAGTCTGGCGGGCATCCACTTTGCTATTTCTGGTGCCATGAACCTGCCGGTGTCGATCGTGGAACGCTGGGAGAAGGCGACCGGCGGGCTGCTGGTCGAGGGCTACGGCATGACCGAAGCGTCGCCGATCGTGGCCGGCAACCCGATCGGCCCGACCCGACGCCCCGGAACGGTCGGGGTGCCGTTTCCGAGCACCGACATTCGCGTGGTCGACCCGGAGGACCCGACGATCGAGCGCGGCTTCGAGGAGGAGGGCGAGCTGCTCGTCGCCGGTCCCCAGGTATTCTCGGGCTATTGGGACCGCCCGAGCGAGACCGCCCAGGTGCTGCTGCCCGGCGGCTGGCTGCGTACCGGCGATATCGTGCGGGTCTCCGCCGACGGCTTCATCACGGTCGTCGACCGCATGAAGGAACTCATCATCACCGGCGGTTTCAACGTGTCGCCGTCTGAGGTCGAAGGAGCACTGCTCTCGCACCCCGACATCGTCGATGCTGCTGCGGTCGGCCTGCCAAGCGCGAACGGCGGCGAGGACGTTGTGGCCGTGGTCGTGCTGACTCCCGGCGCGGAACTCGATGTGAGCGCGGTGCGCGAATACTGCCGCACCCGGCTCTCCGCCTACAAGGTGCCACGCCGCATCGTCGAGGTCGATGACCTGCCGCGCAGCCTGCTCGGCAAGGTGCTGCGTCGCGAGGTGCGCAACCGACTGCAGGGCAAGTAGGCTGCGCGGCTAACTCGCGGGGCAGTACGAGCGGAGTTGCACGAGAAAGTCCTCGTCGATGGCGGACGCACTGGTTTCCTCGCCACTTTCCTCGCCACTTTCCTCGCCATTTTCCTCGCCACAGAACACCATGGAGCTCATCAACGGACTCGCACTCGTCGTCAGCAGACCGGAGCCAACCTCCTCACCGGCACAGGTGAGGTCGAAGGGAACGCTGACTTGGCCGGTCTGAAACCCCATGATGTAGACACCGATCTGGGGATCGGACGGTTTCGCAGAATCGAAGAAATCGCTCAGCTCACCCGTAAAAGCACCTACCTGGCCGGTTCGGCCGAATTCGCCCATCAGAAAGTCAAGCCACGGAGGTTCAAAATAGGCCGGGGCAAGAAGTTCATCACTGGTCACAGTGGGCGCATAGTCGAACTCGGTATCAACATGGTCTTGCATTCCGTCCGGTGCTACGTTCAGTGTCCGGTAGCCGAGGGCGCCTAGCTCCGCGTCCTGCAGCGGATGCCAGGTCAGTTGCGCATCTTGCGGACTGCAAGCCACCGGTTGGGGACTCGAAACGGATGCCGTCGACGTCACGTCCGCCGGAAAGTAGGCGCTGCAGCCGGTCATGGACACCACCAACGCGGTCGTTGCCGCCAGCACTCCGAAAGGACGCGCACTGGTGTGCTGCTTCACGGTTCCACCTCGGGTCTTCGTTCTGTTACCTAATGACACCTTAGGTGGAATCATGCGTACCCTAAATTGTTGCACCCCATCTGTCGATTCAGGCCCAGCACGCGGGACTACACACGCACCAGATAAGCGCATTCGACGGCGCCGCCATCGCTGCCGCGTTCAATCTCACGCCGGAGCAGGACGAACTACTTCTCGCGAACGACTAGCCCCTCCGGTTGCGCAGCGCGCGGCCCACGGAGCAGAAACGTCGGGATCGACGATCCGACGATAATCACTGCCGTGAGCCACGCGAGGTGCACCACGAGCGGGTACGGCCAGTACATGGTCACTCCCACACCCGCCAGGGTGATGACCAGAGCCGCCAGAGCCGGCCACCACACTCGCCGCCAGGCGAAGATCAAGGCCGCAGCGGGAATCCAATAGGCGATTTCACTTCCCACGCCCATTGCGCGCACCGAGTCAGCTGGCACCTGCAGAAACGGAACCGCGTCGACCCACGGGCCAAAGAACATCGCCGCACAGTGGAACACGAGCAGCAGCCCGCTCACGAACGCGAGGGCAGCCGCCGCCCAGCCCACGCGCACGGAACGGCCACGCAGTACCGGGCGACCCAGCACGAGCCGCAGTACTCCGCTGGCTACCACGACGGCCAGCAGGCTTCCCCACAGAATTGGCTGATTCACAGCTGTCGGTCTCCTGCCGGGCTTAGGGGCGGAGGAGAACTTTGATGGCCCGGCGCTCGTCCATCGCGGCGTAGGCCTCGGCTACCTCGGCGAGGGGCAGCTGCACGTCGAAGACGCGGCCGGGGTTGATCTGGCCCGAGAGCACCTCGGGCAGCAGCTCCTCAACATAGCTGCGAACGGATGCCACGCCACCGTTCACGCCCACGTTCGTTCCGAACAGGGTGCGGATGGGCAGCTCGGCGCCGCCGTTGGGCACGCCGACATAGCCGACCATTCCGCCGGGACGAGCAGAGCGAATGGCCTGGTCCATCGATTCCTGGGTGCCGACGCACTCCAGTACGAAGTCCGCGCCGATCCCGTCGAACAGGGCCTGCACGGCGGCAACACCCGCGTCGCCGCGCGCTTCGATGACATCGGTCGCACCGAATTCGCGGGCGAGAGCCTGACGATCCGCGTGACGGGACATGGCGACGATGCGGCTCGCACCGAGGCGCTTGCTGGCCAGGATGGCGCACAGCCCAACGGCTCCGTCACCGACGACGACCACGTTGCTACCGGGCGTCACGCCGGCCGAGACGGCAGCGTGATGTCCGGTGCCCATGACATCGGCGAGGGTGAGCAGACTCGGCACGAGGTCATCGTTTGGAACGGTCGGTGTGGCAACGAGCGAACCGTCGGCGTGCGGCACGCGAACGCGCTCGCCCTGGGCGCCGTCGGCGAAGCCGCCGAGCTGGTCATCCGCTCCCCACCAGCCGCCGTTAAGGCAGGAGGTGCTCACGCCATTCTGGCAGTTCGCGCAGGTGCCGTCGCAGTCGTAGAACGGGGCAATGACGAACTCGCCGACCTTGATGGTCGACACATCCGGACCGACGGCTTCGACGATACCGACGAATTCGTGGCCGATACGGTGCGGTTTCTTGGTCGGTGTGATTCCGCGGTAGGACCAGAGGTCGGACCCGCAGACGCAGGCCGCGACGACGCGAACAATGGCATCGCCACCGGTCGAGAGTACGGGTTCAGGAACTTCTTCGAGGCGAACATCGCGTTCACCATAAATCACAGTAGCAAGCATTGCTAAACCCTAACCCGCGACTCTGGGTGTCTCCCCCCTCACCTGCATTCGCGTAACGGGCTAGAGCAGGTCCTCCTCGAGGGGAACGTCCAACAGGGCGGGAGCGGATGCGACGGTGAGCGAATCGCCGCCTTCGGCGAGCGCCACGAGCACCGTATCGCCGTCGCGAATCTCGCCGGCGAGCAGCGCCCTGGCCAGGCGGTCGTCGATCTCCCGTTGCATCAGGCGCCGCAACGGACGCGCACCGTAGATTGGATCGTAACCGCGTTCGGCCAGCCAGCGGCGGGCATCCGGTGTCACGGCGAGCTCAAGCCGGCGCTCGGCGAGACGCTTCTGCAAGCGGTCGACGTCGAGTTCAACGATTTCGCCAAGCTCATCGGTGGTGAGCGAGGAGAACACCACGATGTCGTCGAGCCGGTTGACGAACTCAGGTTTAAAGGACTGCCGCACGAGCGACTGCACGGCGTCCTCCTTCTGTTGCACCGAGAGACTCTGGTCGACCAGAAACTGCGAGCCGAGGTTGGAAGTGAGCACGAGGATGGTGTTGCGAAAGTCCACGGTGCGGCCCTGGCCGTCGGTAAGCCGGCCGTCATCGAGCACCTGCAGCAGCACGTCGAACACCTCGGGGTGCGCCTTCTCGACCTCGTCGAACAGAATCACCGAGTAGGGGCGACGCCGCACAGCTTCGGTGAGCTGCCCGCCCTGCTCGTAACCGACGTAGCCGGGAGGCGCTCCGACCAGGCGCGACACCGAGAACTTCTCGCCGTACTCGCTCATGTCGATGCGCACCATGGCTTTTTCGTCGTCGAACAGAAACTCGGCGAGCGCCTTGGCGAGCTCGGTCTTGCCGACGCCGGTCGGGCCTAGAAAGAGGAACGAACCGGTCGGCCGATCGGGGTCGGAGATTCCGGCGCGGGAGCGCCGCACGGCGTCGGCGACCGAGCGCACCGCCCGCTTCTGCCCGATCAGACGGTGGCCGAGCTCATGTTCGAGGTTCAACAGCTTGTCGGTTTCGCCCTGCAGCAGGCGGCCGACCGGAATGCCGGTCCAGGCGGCGACCACTGCGGCGATGTCCTCGCTCGTGACCTGATCGTTGACCATGCGCGGTCCGACAGACTCTTCCTTCTCGGCATCGGCGAGCGCCCGTTCCATCACCGGAATATCGCCGTAGAGCAGCCGGGACGCCTTCTCCAGATTGCCCTCACGCTGAGCTCGATCCGACTCAATGCGCGCGGCGTCAAGGCGCTCGCGCAACTCGCCGACCCGGTTGAGCGAGGCCCGCTCGGCATCCCAGCGCGCCTGGAGCTCCTTCAGGTTTGCCTCGCGCTCCGTCAGATCGCTGCGCAGTTTCACCAAACGCGCTTTGGAGGCGTCGTCCTTCTCTTTCTTCAGTGCGAGTTCTTCCAACTTGAGCCGGTCGACGCTACGCCGTAGCTCGTCGATCTCCACCGGCGAGGAGTCGATCTCCATCCGCAACCGGCTGGCGGCCTCATCGATGAGGTCAATGGCCTTATCGGGCAGCTGACGGGCGGTGATATACCGATTCGAGAGGGATGCCGCGGCCACGAGGGCCGAATCGGCGATCGTCACTTTGTGGTGGGCTTCGTAGCGTTCCTTGAGCCCGCGCAGAATGGCGACGGTGTCTTCCACCGAGGGTTCGTCGACGAGTACCGGCTGGAAGCGGCGCTCGAGGGCGGCATCCTTTTCAATGAATTCGCGGTATTCGTTGAGGGTCGTGGCGCCGATCAGGCGCAGTTCGCCGCGGGCGAGCATGGGCTTGAGCATATTCGACGCCGCCACGGAGCCCTCCCCGCCGCCCGCGCCCATAAGGGTGTGCAGTTCATCGACGAAGGTGATGATCTGGCCGTCAGCGTCATTGATCTCCTTGAGCACGGCCTTGAGCCGCTCCTCAAACTCGCCGCGATACTTGGCGCCCGCCACGAGGGCGGCCAGGTCGAGCGAGACGAGTTGCTTGTCCTTGAGTGAGTCGGCGACGTCGCCGGCGACGATGCGTTGGGCCAGTCCCTCGACCACGGCGGTCTTGCCCACGCCGGGTTGGCCGATCAGTACGGGGTTGTTCTTGGTGCGCCGGGTGAGCACCTGGCTGATCCGGCGAATTTCGGCGTCACGTCCAATCACCGGGTCGAGCTTTCCGCTGCGGGCGATATCGGTGAGGTTCATGCCATACAGTTCGAGGGCCGACTTGGCGTCTTGCTGTGGGGGTTGCTGACCGGCTTGCATGCGCTATCTCCTCTAAAGTTGAGCCTGACTGGCTCAAGTTTAGTCCCCCCGAGGCCACCAGCCGAAATAGGCCACCGAAGATTCCAAAACTGAACAACTTGTTCGGCAAAGTTCGCTGAGCACCAGTCAGATAGTGCAGTTTGTGACGTCCTGATTAGTCGAATTGTCAAACTTCTGCTACATCACTACGCTTTGAACCAGACCCGTCATTGCCGACGCTTTACTCGCCGAGCATGTCTGGCACTTGGTTACGAGTGAGGTTGAAAGATTATGGTGCAGCAGCGCGAAGCCATCAGCAGGCTGCCCGCCTACAAGCAGGGCGCCGCAGCGGGCGATTCGGGAGCATTCAAACTGTCGTCGAACGAGAACCCGTTCCCGCCGCTCGCCTCGGTGACTGGGGTCCTCGCATCCGCTCTTGGGGAGATCCACCTGTACCCGAGCATGGCTGTGACCGAGGTCACCGACCGCATCGCCGCCAGATTCGACGTTGATGCCTCGAACGTGGCCTTCGGTGCCGGCTCGGTTGAGGTACTGTCCCAGATCATCCACGCGAGCGCCGGAGCCGGCGACGAGGTCATCTTCGCCTGGCGATCCTTCGAGGCCTACCCGATCCTGGTGCAGGTCGCCGGAGCGACGCCCGTTCCGGTCGCCCTCACGAGCGACGAACGCCACGACCTAAACGCCATGGCCGACGCGATCACCACTCAGACCCGGCTCATTCTGGTCTGCAATCCGAACAACCCGACCGGCGCCTTCGTCACCATCGACGAGTTGCACACGTTCCTGGCGCGGGTGCCCGAGAACGTGCTGGTCGTCGTCGACGAAGCCTACGTGCACTTCAACCGGGACGCCTCCTCTGCTGTTGGCATTGATTTTTTTCACCGCTACCCCAACGTGGCCGTGCTGCACACCTTCTCCAAGGCCTACGGTCTGGCCGGCCTGCGCATCGGCTACGCGATTGCACCGACCGCTGTTGCCGCGAACCTGCGCCGAGTGGCCCTGCCGTTCGGCGTGACCGCGCTCGCCCAGCGCGCCGCCCTCGCTTCCCTCGATGCGGAGGCCGAACTGACCGTGCGCATCGACCAGATTGTCGCCGAACGCACCCGGGTATTGATCGCATTGCGCGCGAGCGGATGGCGCGTCACCGATTCGCAGGGAAATTTCGTCTGGCTGCGCACCGGCGACGACACCGACCGGGTGAACGCCGTGTTCATCACCGAAGGCATCCTGGCCCGGGCTTTCCCCGGCGAGGGACTGCGCGTGACGATCGGCACGGCCGAGCAAAACGACCGATTCCTGGTCGCCACGGCAGCCGCCCTCGAGCCCGCAACCGTCTAACCCCTGACCGTCCGGCCGCAGATTCCTGCGTGCCGTATCAGCATAAATTCAAAGGAGAATTTCCAGCATGAAACACACCAGATCTTTATCCGGCCTCGCCCTGGTCGCCGCGGGCGCCCTCGCACTCAGCGGATGCGCGGCGAGCGAGCCGAAAGCATCCGCTTCAGACGACATGATCACGATCGGCATCAGCCAGATCGTGCAGCACCAGGCGCTCGACGACGCCCGCGAGGGCTTCAAGCAGGCCTTCGTGGACGCCGGCTACGTCGAGGGCACCGACATTGAGTTCGACGAGCAGAACGCGCAGGGCGAGCAGGCCACCGCGAGCACCATCGCTGCTAAGTTTGCCGCCGACAAGGTCGACCTCGTGCTGGCGATCGCCACGCCCACCGCGCAGGCCGCCGCGCAGACGATCATCGACATTCCCGTGCTGTTCACCGCCGTGACCGAGCCCAAAGAAGCCGGACTGGTCGAGAGCTGGGAGAAGCCGGGCAGCAACATCAGCGGCACTAGTGACCTGAACCCGGTCAAGGAACAGCTCGAACTGATCCAGGAGATTCTGCCAGACGCCCAGACGGTCGGCATCATCTATAGCTCGGGCGAGGTCAACTCCGACGTTCAGGTTGAGCTCGCCAAGGAGGCGGCTAAGGACCTGGGCCTGACCATCAAGGAAGCGACCGTCACCAACTCAAGCGAGGTCGCCCAGGCCACCGTATCGCTCGGCGATGTCGACGCCATCTATATTCCCACCGACAACCGTGTCACCGAGGGCCTCGAAGCCGTCATCCAGTACTCCGAGTCGAACCAGATTCCGCTGTTCGGTGCCGAAAACGGGCAGGTCGAGCGTGGCGCCATCGCGACCTACGGCATCAGCTACACCGACCTCGGCTACCAGACCGGCCAGATGGCCATCCGCATCCTCGAAGACGGGGAGAACCCGGGCGACATGCCCGTTGAAACCCTCGACACGATCGAGTTCATCCTCAACCCGTCCGCTGCCGAGCGCATGGGAGTGACCCTCACCGAAGAACTCATCGCCAAGGCCGACCGAATCATCGAATAACAACCGCTTCTCATACCCGAAGGAATAACCAGATGAATGCGGCTCTCGAACTCGGCCTGCTCTACGGAATCATGGCGTTGGGTGTCTACCTGACGTTTCGAATCCTCAACTTTCCCGACCTCACCGTCGACGGAAGTTTCACGACCGGGGCTGCGGTAGCCGCGTCGCTCATCATCAATGGTGTGCCCGCTCCCCTCGCCACCCTCGCCGGGGCGGCGTCGGGAGCGGTGGCCGGCCTGGTCACCGGTGTGCTCTATACCAAGGGGCGCATCGACGGCCTCCTCGCCGGCATCCTGACCATGATCGCGCTGTGGTCGATCAACCTGCGCATCATGGGCAAATCCAATCTGCCCTTGTTGCGCGAAGACACCATGATGACGCCGCTGCGTGACGCCGGTCTGTTCGGCGGAGCCTGGAGCATCCTGATCTTCGCCGTTGCGGCCCTCCTCATCAAGTTCGCCATCGACTGGTTCCTCAGCACCGACCTCGGTCTGTCGATTCAGGCAACCGGCAACAACGAACAGATGATCCGCAGCCTCGGCGTCAACACGCACCGCACGACGATTCTCACCCTCGCGATCTCCAACGGGCTTGTCGCGCTCTGCGGCGCGCTCATCGCGCAGTACCAGGGCTTCGCCGACGTCAGCATGGGCATCGGCCTCATTCTGGTCGGACTCGCCTCCGTCATCGTCGGCCAGGCCGTTTTCGGGCGTCGCACCATTTTTCTCGCCTCGCTCGCCGTCATCGGCGGCGCCGTGATCTATCGCTTGGTGATCTTCTTTGCCCTCGGCGCCGGCCTCAACCCGAACGACATGAAGCTCATCTCGGCGCTGCTCGTCGTCGCAGCGCTGCTGCTGCCGCGCTGGGGCTTCCTGAAACACATCCCCTCGCTGCGCCAGATGCGTTCCGCCGCCGGCAGTGCCAACTACAGCAAATCCACTTAGGAGTCTCATGCTGCTCATTCAGAACATCACCAAGACCTTCTTTCCCGGCACAATCAACGAACGCGTCGCCCTCAACGACGTATCATTGCAGCTGAAAACCGGTGATTTCGTCACCGTCATTGGCAGCAACGGCGCCGGCAAATCCACCCTGCTCAACATGATCAGCGGCAAGCTGCCGGTTGATTCCGGCGACCTGTCGATCGATGGCAGTTCTGTCAAGCGGATGCCCGACTACGCACGCGCCGCGTATGTCGGCCGAGTGTTCCAAGATCCCATGGCCGGCACCGCGCCCGACCTGAGCATCGAACAAAACCTTGCGCTCGCGCTGCGCCGCGGTCAGCATCGCGGGCTCGCCTGGGGCGTCACCCACAAGCGTCGGGCGTTCTTTCGCGAGGAGTTGCTCTCGCTTGAGCTCGGCCTCGAAAACCGGCTCAAGGCCCGGGTGGGACTGCTTTCGGGCGGCCAGCGGCAGGCCCTGTCACTGCTCATGGCGAGCTTCACCCAGCCACGCATCCTGCTGCTCGATGAGCACACCGCCGCCCTCGACCCGCAGCGGGCTGAGCTTGTCACGACGCTCACCGAGAGCATCGTCGAGAAGCACCATCTGACCACGCTCATGGTCACGCACAATATGGAACAGGCGCTGCGCCTCGGCAACCGACTCATCATGATGCACGAGGGCCAGATCATTCTCGACGTCGACGCCGAGCGCAAGGCCACCATGACGGTGCCCGACCTGCTCGCCGAGTTCGCGAAGATCAAGGGCGCGTCCCTCGACGACCGGGCGCTGCTCGGGTAGTCGGCGGCGGCAAGAAACGCGGGGATGCGAGTACCGGGTCGGCGTTTCTGTCCCTGTGACGGGCCGTAGACTCGATCGCGGCTGGCTCGTCGGCGTGTGCCGCCTGAGCCGAATCACGCGCATTCGCACCCGAGGACGTATACATCTCGGCTCATAAAACAACCTGGGATGTATACCTTGCATTCCTGCACGAATCCGAGCGGCTGATCCGCGAAAGTACCGAATGGTGACCGCGCACGGGGACATCGTCTGGGTCGACTTCGGCTCGCCGCGCGGCTCCGAACCCGCCAAAGTTCGCCCTGCGGTCGTCGTGCAAGAGGACTGGTTATTGGCGACAAACGTCGCCACCGTACAGGTCGTCCCGTTGACGTCGCACTTAGGCCTGAAAGCGTTCCCTGGGAATGTCCTCATACCCGCCGAGGCCTCTGGGCTCGAGAGAGACTCCGTCGCAGTCGTCTCTCAGGTCAGCCCAGGCAGCCGGGAGTTCCTCGAACCGTATCCCGCCGGGCATATCCCTGCGCACCTGCTCGTCGAGATTGGAGCCGGCATCTGACTCGCCCTCGGTTTCTAGACCGGCGCACCATTCATGGAGACGGCGGGAAGTGCCCGGCGGGCGGATGCTGCAAGAACTCCATCGATAGCTCCGAGGACCTGACCAGGCTTCGATATGAACCACCCGGCGTCGTATCACGGCTTCGCTCGCTCGACCTATCGGCAGAACGACTGAGCGGGCGTATTCCGCACCGGAATCACCGACCGAGAAACTCGATCGCAGCCTGCTTGAAGGCCCGTGAGCTCACGGCGTTCAGGTGAGTTCGGGCGGGCAGCCACAGCGTTTCGGTATCGGCGGCGAGGGCCGCCAGCACAGTGGTTCCGGTCGCGAGCACATCACGATCGCCGGTCACGAAGAGAAGAGGCCGCACTGGAACGGATGCGCCCGGCTCGAACCGTTCCGCTTTGATCGCAGCGACCAGCCGCAGCAACGCGGGGGTGTTCGCGCCGGGAGCGAGCTGCATCATGGACATCAATGAGGCGGTCGACTCGTGGTCGATCACCGAGGAGTCGGCGAGAAACCGAGCGGCCGCCTCAAGGTCGAAGTCGGCGAGCGGGTCCACGGCACTCATGCCGCCGAGCACCGCGCGGTTGATCAGGTCGGGCCGCTCGGCGGCGAGTTCCCAGACCAGGCGTGAGCCGAGCGAGTAGCCGACCAGGTCGACGCCGGAGGCGGGCTGGTCGACCTCGCGGGGCCGGACGCCGGCCAGGGTGAGTACCTCGAGCAGGTGGGCGCGCAGGCGGCTGGGGGCGTAGGCATCCGTTTCGAGCGGGGCATGACTCGCGCCGTGGCCGAGCAGATCGACGGTGATGACGCGCCGACCGGCGTTTCGAAGGTCGCGCACCCAGCCGGTCGCCTCCCAGTTGAGAGCGGTCGACGACGCGAAGCCGTGCACGAGCAGCACCGGGGCAAGGCCGGCGTCGAGCGCGGGTTCATGCCAGCGCCAGCTGGTAAGCATTTTTCTAGTCCTCGTCGAGAACGGCGGAGAGGCGCACGCGGCGTTTCGGCGCGGCCTCCTGCGGAACGGTACCCACGATGCCGGCGGAATCGTCGGCGACGGCAAAGGTGATCAGCGGAGTGTCGACGAGTACGACGTCGCCCGGCTCACCGTGCAGCGTGAGCACAATGCCGGCGATCGGCGAGGGCAATTCCACCGACGACTTCGTCGTTTCGACCTCGACGAACGGTTGGTTGCGTTCGACCTGGTCACCGACCTTGACCAGCCATTCGAGCACGGTCGCTTCGAGCAGGCCCTCACCGAGATCGGGCAGGGGGAATGAGATTTCAGCCACGGCGGTACTCCAATACTCGCTGAACTCCGAAAAGAATTCGATCAATGTTCGGGATGTACTCGTCCTCGAGATCGCCGGACGGGTACGGTACATCGAAACCGGTCACCCGTTCAACCGGCGCCCGCAGGGTATCGAAGCAGCTCTGCGACACGAGCGCGGCGACCTCGGCACCGAGGCCAATGGTGCGCGGGCCTTCGTGCACGACGATAGCGCGACGGGTACGTGAAACGGATGCCGCCAGCTGCGCTTCGTCAATCGGCTTCAGCCAGCGCAAATCGAGCACCTCGAGTTCGATGCCATCTTCCGCGGCCAGCTCCGCGACCTGCAAGCAGCGGGACACCATGCCGCCCCAGGCGATGAGGGTGGCGTGCGTACCCGGGCGGGCGATCACCGCCCCCTCGAGGGAGGCGCTGTTCTCAGTCAGGTCGACCCCGGCCTTGTTCCAGTAGCGAGCCTTGGGCTCCATGAAGATGACCGGGTCGGGCATCGAGGCGGCGTGCTTGAGCAGGTGATAGGCCTGCTGCGGGTTGGCGGGCGAGACGACCTTGAGCCCTGGCACGTGGGCGAACAGCGATTCGAGGCTTTCACCGTGATGTTCGGGAGCACGAATACCGCCGAAGCTCGGCACGCGCAGCGTCACCGGCATGGGCAGGGTACCGCGGCTGCGATAGTTCATGCGGGCCAGCTGGGTGATGATCTGGTTCACGGCCGGGTAGGCGAACCCATCGAACTGCACCTCGGGAATCGGGTGAAAGCCCGCCATGGCCAGACCAATCGCGGTGCCGAGAATGCCCGATTCTGCGAGGGGGGTATCAAACACCCGGTTCGCGCCGAAGCGCTGCTGCAGCCCGTCGGTGACCCGAAAGACTCCGCCGAGCACGCCAACGTCTTCGCCGAAGATGAGGGCGCGGTCGTCGGCTTCGAGAATCTCACCGAGTGCCCGGTTGATGGCCTGCTGCATGGATAGCTGCAGGAGCGGGGTCTCCTGTATGCGTTCAAGGACGTCAGACATGCTCGGATTCCTCTCTCCACTGGCGCGCCTGGGCGCCGAGTGTCGGGGTTGATTCTTGAAAAACGAAGTCGAACATTTCGCTGCCTGGGCGACTGGTGAGGGCCACGACACCGTCGCGAATCTCGTCGGCCCGCGTCTGGGCTTGCGCGTCGGCCTCGGCGAAGAACGCGGCGTCGGCAACTTTTTCGGCCAGTAGAATCGTGCGAAAGCGGCTCAGTGGGTCTTCGCCGCCGCCGATTTTCTCGTCCTCGAGGGTGCGGTAGCGACCGGGATCGTCGCTCGTGGAGTGCGGACCGCGCCGGTAGGTCATCGCTTCGACCACGACCGGGCCGAGACCAGCGCGTGCGTGGGCGACAGCGCGCTGGGTCGCGTCGAGCACAGCGAGTACGTCGTTGCCGTCAACCTGCACGGCCGGCATGCTGTAGCCGGCAGCGCGTGCAGCCACCGAGCCACCAGCCACCTGCTGTTCGGTCGGCACCGAGATGGCCCAGCCGTTGTTCTGTACAAAGAACACGACCGGCGCCTTGAGAATGGCGGCGAAGTTCATGGCCTCGTGCACGTCACCCTGCGAGCTCGCGCCGTCGCCGAGAAAGGCCAGGCCCACGCCGAGACCGGTTTTCGAAGCGGATGCCGTGCCGCCAGTCGCCGCAGCCGTCCCGTTCAGCGTCTGGCCGTTCAGCGTCTGGCCGTGCGCCCAGCCGACCGCGTGCAGCACGGATCCGCCGACGACCGCTTGAAACGGGGCGAAGTGGGTGGCCACCGGGTCATAGAGCCCGCCATGCCAGATGGCTTTGTGGGTGGACATGTACCCGACCATGTTCACGCCCAGGGTGTACGCGACCCCCATCTCGCGGTAGGTCGGAAAGACGAAGTCCCGGGTCTTATCGACGCCGAAGCCGGCACCGACCTGGGCTGCCTCCTGGCCGAGCATCGGTGCGTAGCCGGGAATGAGACCCTGGCGCTGCCAGGCCACGGCAGAGGTGTCGAGCCGGCGCACGTTCGCCAGGATCCGATACAGATCGCGCAGCTGATCCGGGGTGAGGTCACCGGCATCCGTTTCTCGAAGCGGAAGGGTGTCGAGGGCGCGAGTCGCCATGCTGGCTCCTTCTGATCGTTGACTGGGTGGGCTACAATAAAGCTAGTGACTTTGCCGAGCGTCTGCCACAGTGACCATTTAGAGTGCACAATCTGTGAATAATTGTGTGTATTTTCTACGTAACACTATACAGTTGGTATATTCACCCGGTGCGGCACCGATGCCCGACCGGATCACCGAAAGGTCCCGCTCATGGATGTCGACTCGCTGGATGCCCGACTCGTCACACTGTTCTGCGAGCGGCCGAAGCTCTCGGTGCTCGAGGCCTCGCGGCGGCTCAAGGTGGCCAGGGCTACGGTGCAGGCCCGACTCGACCGGCTGATGAGCCGCCGGGTGATCAAGTCCTGGGCACCGACCCTGAACCCGAGCGAGTTCGGCTACCCAGTCACCGCCTACTGCTCACTCACCGTGCGCCAAGACTCGGGCCATGCGGTTGTCGTTGCCGCTCTCGCCAGAATTCCCGAGATTCTGGAGTTGCACACGGTCTCCGGTGACAGCGACATGCTCGCCCGGGTGGTCGCCCGGTCGAACGCCGACGTGCAGCGAGTGCTCGACCTCATCGTCGCCACCCAAACGGTGGTGCGCTCCTCGAGCGTGATCGTGCTGCAGACCCACATCGAGGCGCAAGCCCTCGCCCTGCTGCAGGCCACCGCCGCCGGAGCCTACACAACCGCCGTGTCGACCGGCGCTGCGGGCTAATTGGCCGCCCCGACTGTCGCGGCACTCGTTAGAGTTCGGGGCGTCCCTGGTTTTAGGAGTGCCGCCAACTCCACTGAGTGCCGCGAGGGCGAAGTGACGTGAGCCTGGCCGCTCAGGCTTGCGTGAGACAATAAAGGTTGGTCCCTTGTTCTTACGGAGCTCTCCCACCTATGGCCCATTCCCTCAGCACTCACGAGATTGCCCGCATCGTCGGCAGCCAATCGTTCTCGCGTGGTGAACGGTACGCCCGCAACGGACACGTCACCGAACAGTCCTGGGCTTCGTCGGGAACACACCTCACCGGACGCGTGAGCGGCACCAGCCCCCAGCCGTACACCGTTCTAATCTCATTCACCCTCAATGCGGCCGGCCAGGCCGTTCGGGCCAGTGGAACCTGCACCTGCCCGATGGGCAGCAATTGCAAGCACGTCGCCGCCCTACTGCTGGCGAGCCGCAGCACCCCCGCCGAGCTGAACGCCGAGCGCGCGGCGTCCAACGTGCGTGCCATCGGTGACCGCCGCACCCCCGTCTTCGAGTCGACCTTCGTGCCGGCCGCGCATCAGCCGCTCACCCCCGCGCCCGTCGTGCCCATTCGCCCACCTGTTCCGGCCTGGCGCGCAGCCCTGGCGCCGCTCGCGAAGCCGACCAGCGCCGAGACAGCCACGAGCACGGCCCTCGCGCTGCAATTCGACCTGCTCGACCCCGCGTACAGCCCAAACCGCCGCCAGGGACCGCGCCGCCTTGGCGCACGCCCCATGGTCATGGGCAAGAAGGGCAAGTGGATTCGCGGCTCCCTCACCTGGGACAACCTGTCCTGGACCCCGGGCACCTACAACCGCGGCCACCGCAAAATTCTGAACGCCCTCTACGCCCTCTCAGCCACCGGGCAGCGTTATTACAGCTACACCGACCACTGGCTCTACCTCGACAACTTCGAGAACAAGGCCCTCTGGGATCTGCTGCATGAAGCCCAGCTGAGCGGTCTGCCGCTGGTCTGCGCCACGGATGCCCAGAATCTCGTTCTCCTCTCCCCCACGCCCGCCACGCTCGAGGTCGATATTCGGCGGGACGATGACGGCCTGCAGCTGACCCCGCTGCTCGTGCTGAACGAGAAGCTGCACCGCGGCGTCGAATTTGGATTTCTGGGCGATCCGGCACACGGCGCCTACACCTGGACCGCCCCCGCCGACCCGCTCGCGACCGGCAATCAGCTCGTCCTCGCCCCGCTCAAGGCCCCGGTGAACTCTGAGATCCGCGCCCTGGCCGTGACCGGCGGCTTCGACATTCCGGCCGACGACGAGGCAGCATTTCTCGCCGACTTCTACCCTTTTCTTCAGCAAAAACTCACGCTGACCAGCCACGACGCTTCGTTCGATCTGCCCAAGACGGCCCGGCCGCAGTTGGCTCTCACCATCACCCACCAAACGGATGCCCGCATCACCCTGGCCTGGGAGTGGCAGTATGTCGCGCCCACCGATCAGGCCGCAGCCGCCTCGGTCATCGGCGCGGCATCCGCTGCCGAAGGTGATCAGGACGCCGGTAAAATAGAGCCAGCACCCGTGCTCTACCGCCACCCGCTGCGCCCGACCCCCGGCGACACCCACTTTCGCGACGCGACTTGCGAGAGCAACACGCTGCGAAACGTCGAACGCGCAATCAGCTCGTTCGAGCAGCTCTGGCAGCCAGCCACGCCGATCAGCACGGCCCGCCTGCTCGAGCATTCCGGGCTGCAGGGCGCCGTCATGATCACCTTCCTCGGTGAAGGCGTACCCCGGCTCACGGAGGAAGGTGTCATCGTGCAGGTGTCGGCCGACGCGCCCAGCTATCGCGAGGCCGACGAAGCGCCAGTAATCAGCCTCGCCACCACCGAAAGCACCGATACCCGCGACTGGTTCGACCTCGCCGTCACCGTATCGATCGAGGGCGAAGACATTCCCTTCGACGACCTGTTTCGGGCGCTGGCTACCGATCAGGACCTGATGATCCTCGACAGCGGAACCTATTTCAGCCTCGACCGGCCGGAACTGCAGCAGCTGCGACGCCTGATCGAAGAAGCTCGCGGTCTACAGGAGAACAACGCCGGCACCCTCGGCCTCAGCCGCTTTCAGGCTGACCTGTGGGACGAGCTGCAGCTGCTCGGCGTGGTCGCCGAACAGGCCGCTACCTGGCGAAGCGCCGTCGAGGGCCTGTCGGAGGCTGCACCGATCGCCGAACGCCCGCTCCCGCCAGCCGTGCACGCCACCCTGCGCGCCTATCAGCAGACCGGTTTCGACTGGCTCAGCTTTCTCTACGACCACCAGCTCGGCGGCGTACTCGCCGACGACATGGGGCTCGGCAAGACTCTGCAGGCGATCGCCCTCATCGCCCACGCCCGCGACAGTGAACGCGCGCAGCCCGGTACTGTGCGCAAACCGTTCCTCGTCGTCGCGCCCACGAGCGTCGTCTCCAACTGGGCCACCGAGTGCGCCCGGTTCGCTCCCGACCTGGCGACGGTCGCCATCACTCAGACCGCCGGAAAGCGAGGCTCCAGCCTGCAGGACGTGCTGGGCGAAGCGGATGTCGTGGTCACCTCCTACACGCTCTTTCGACTCGACTTCGAAGAGTACAACGCCCAGGACTGGGCCGGGCTGCTGCTCGACGAAGCACAGTTTGTGAAGAACCACCAGAGCAAGGCACACGTCTGCGCGCGCCGGCTGCGCACTCCGTTCAAGCTCGCCATCACCGGCACGCCGATGGAGAACAACCTAATGGAGCTGTGGTCGCTCCTTTCCATTACCGCGCCGGGCCTGTTCCCGAGCCCCAGCCGCTTCGCCGACTACTACCGCAAGCCCATTGAAACGGATGCCGACGGCGAGCGTCTCGCGCAGCTGCGCCGCCGCATCCGTCCGTTTATGCTGCGACGCACCAAAGCCCAGGTTGCCAGCGACCTGCCAGAGAAGCAGGAGCAGGTGCTCGAACTCGACCTGCACCCACGGCACCGCAAGGTCTACGACATGCACCTGGCCCGGGAACGCCAGAAGGTGCTCGGCCTGATCGAGGACATGAATGCGAACCGGTTCGAGATCTTTCGCTCGCTCACCATGTTGCGCCAGCTCAGCCTCGACGCGAGCCTGTACGACAAGAAATACGACAGCGTTCCCTCGACCAAGCTCGATGCCCTGCTCGAGTTGCTCGAAGACACCGTCGCCGAGGGCCATCGCACCCTCATTTTCAGCCAGTTCACCCAGTACCTCGGCAAGGCACGCGATCGACTTGACGCGGCCGGCATCAGCTATTCCTACCTCGACGGCAAGACCCGCAACCGGGCGAAGGCCATCAGCGACTTCAAGGAGGGCTCGAGCTCGGTCTTTCTGATCAGTCTCAAGGCCGGCGGATTCGGCCTCAACCTAACCGAAGCCGACTACGTCATTTTGCTCGACCCCTGGTGGAACCCGGCAACCGAGGCGCAGGCCGTCGACCGCGTACACCGCATCGGCCAGACCAAGAACGTCATGGTCTACCGATTGGTGTCGAAGGACACCATCGAGGAGAAGGTCATGGCCCTCAAAGCCACCAAGGCCCGCCTGTTCGAGAGTGTCATGACCGATGGTGCCCCGGCCGGCACCGCCCTGACCGCCGCCGACATTCGCGAGCTCCTCGCCTAACCGCACGACTTTTCAAGCCCGGGTCCGAAAACGGGGCCCATGATCTGTCGTGGACCTGGTTTCGGGCCCGGCCCAGGGAATAACCACCCGTAACCAGAAGTTCACTCGCCACCCCTAGACTGCCCACGACTACCCCACCCTGCGCTGTAGAAATGGTTTCATGTCCACAATCTTCGATCGCGTCGACGCCCGGCTGGCCAGGGTGATCACTCCGAACCGCCGTCTCACCCTGCAACGACCACGCACCCTGGCCTTGGGGTTTCTGGGCCTGCACGCGGTCTTTCTCGTCGCCCTGCTCCCCACCATCCTCACCGGCCGGGTACTCGGCGATCTCCCGCTCTACCGAAGATGGGCCGAACTCGGCCTGGACAACGGTTTCTGGCAGGGCCTCGATGTGGCGTGGGTGTACCCGATCGGCGCCATGCTGCCGATCGCAGTCGCCAACCTCGCCGGGCCGCTGCTCTACCAACTGCTCTGGTTTCTGATGACGACAGCGCTCAATGCCGTTGCCGTCGGAGCCCTGACCGACTGGGGACGCCGCCGCAGCGGCTTCAAACCGGCCTGGTACTGGTTGCTCTGCTCGTTTCTGCTGAGCCCGGTCGGGCTGCTGCGCCTGGAAGGAATTACCGCCCCGCTCGTCATCGTCGGACTCGTGCTGCTGGCGCGTCGACCGATCATCGCCGCACTCCTGCTGGCCCTCGCCACCTGGATCAAGGTCTGGCCCGCCGCAGTTTTCCTCGCCGTCGTCACGGTATCGTCGCGAAAACTCACGGTGGTGTTGACCGGAGCGGCGTTGTCGGCGGTGGTGGCGGCATCTGTTTGGCTGCTCGATGCTGGGCAGTTTCTCACCGGATTCGTCACCGAACAGACTGACCGTGCGCTGCAGCTCGAGGCTCCGGTCACGACCCCGTGGGTGTGGCTCGCCACGCTCGGCCAGCACGACACGGTCATCTACGAAAATTTTTCCATCGCGACACGCGAGGTGAGCGGCCCCGGAACCGATCTGGTCGCCTCCCTGATGACACCGGTCATGTTCGGCGCCATCGCAGCCATCTCCGTGCTGATGGTTATTGCTCAACGCCGACAAGCGGATGCCGTCGAACTGCTGTTGCTCGGTTCCCTGTCCCTGGTCAGCGCATTCATCGTCTTCAACAAGGTCGGGTCGCCACAATACATGCTCTGGCTGGTGCCGATCGTCGCGGTCGGCGTTGGCCGCAGCTGGGCAATCTGGCGGGCGCCCGCCGTGCTGATGCTGGCCATTGCGGGCCTGACGACGTTGATCTTTCCGATCTTCTACCTGCCTTTGATCGACGGTAACCTGTTCTCGCTGCTGCTGCTCACCGCCCGCAACGGGCTGCTCGTGGTGCTGTTGGGCTGGTCGGTCTTGGTTTTGGCGCGATTGGCCCTGGCCGCAGCGGGACGCAAGGCCGCAGCTGGCGCGCGGCGCGCACTCCCAGTCGGCCAAGGCAGAATAGACGGGTGACCACGACGACGACCTTCGCCCTCATCCGCCACGGCCAGACCGATTGGAACGCCGCTGCGCGCATCCAGGGCGCCACCGATATCCCCCTCAACGACGTGGGGCGCAGTCAGGCCACGGATGCCGTCGCTGCATTGAAACGCTACGACTGGGATTTCATCGTCTCGTCACCGCTCTCCCGCGCAGCAGAAACCGCTGACCTGATCGGTCAGCAACTCGGCCTCGACGTCGTCCGTCGCCTCCCTGCACTGATCGAGCGCAACTATGGGCCGGCCGAGGGTTTGAGCGCCGGCGCCGAACTCGATGCCCTGCGTTTTCTCGGCGGATTCCACGGTGCCGAGACCGAGCAGGCCGTCGCTGCACGAGGCATCGACGCCCTGCGCGACCTCGCTCGCGAGCACCCCGGAGCGCGCATTATCGTGGTCGCGCACGGCACACTCATTCGCTTAAGCCTCGAAAACGCGCTCGACCAGCCCGTCGGCAGTATCAGCAATGCGTCGCTCAACCTCGTGCAGCACCACCACTCGCACTCAAACGGAGCGACGGCCTGGCAGCTCGACATTCTGAACGGCGAGCCGCTCGTGCACGCCTGATCCTCTGGGTCAGCAGTCGCCGTGATCAGCACGGGACGGTAGCCACCCGCCCCGAAAAGGCTAGCGACCAGTTGACACCGTCACCGTGAACTTGGTGTTGCGGCCGACCTGGCGGGTCGAGCCGACGATGCGGGTGAGTATCGGGCGGTAGCCGAGGTGGGTATTCCAGACCGTCCACAGTTCACCGCCGGGCGCGAGCACCCGTGCCGCGTCGATGAACAGCTTCTCGGCCAGGCCCGCGTGCACGGACGCTCCAATGTGAAAGGGCGGGTTGAGCAGGATTAGGTCGGCGGAGTCATCCGCTTGTCCAGACAGGCCGTCGGCCCGCACGACGGTGACCCGCTCGGCGAGCGTGTTGGCGTCGACGGTGGCGCGAGCGGATGCGACAGCAACGGCCGACTGGTCCGTCGCGAGTACTCGCAGCCGGGGTCGCTGCGCCGCGAGAGCCGCAGCGAGCACGCCGGTGCCGCAGCCGAGATCGATCGCACGCTCGGCGTCGGGCTTCATGCGGTCGAGTACCTCGAGCAGTGCCCGGGTGCCGATGTCGATGCTGGTTCCGGCGAACACTCCGCCGTGGCCGCGCACCACGAGGTCGAAGTCCTCGTACTTTTCGCTGTGCGGCCAGTCGGTCGTCGAGGTGGCAAGTGGCGAAGAGGCGATGAGCACGCGGGACTTCTGGCGTGCCGGGCGCACGTTGAGGGCACCGAAGTGGCGGCGCAGCACCTCGTTCATGCTCACGGTCATGTGCTTGATGCGGCCGCCGGCGAAGACGATGACGTCGGGAGCGGCGTATTTGGCGATGGCGCCGGCGATCTCATCGAGGGCGTCGAGGCTTTTGGGCAGCTGCAGCAGCACGACGTGGGCGTCGCTCAGCAGCTCTTCGCCAAGTGGAAGGGAGCGGTAGGCATCCGTCAGATTGACGCCGGAGGCGTTGCTGTCAAGCGCGTACTCGCCCGAGAGTGCATCTTGATAAACGCGAATGCCGCGGGCGTCGTGCAGCGCGGCTGCGCCGAGGGTGAGGGCGCCGTAGCGGTCCTCGAGCACGACGACTCCGCCGCTGCGGTAGGCGGCGATTGCACCGGCGGCCTCATCGAGAATGAGCCGATCGCTCGCGTCGACGGCGAACAAGTTCTCAGCCTCGATGTCGGGGCGACGACGCAGCCGATCGAAGTCGAATTCAAACTCGAATTCGTTCATGCTGTCTTTCGCATTCATTCTGATGTTCCGCGGCGCGGACTGGTCGTGCGTGCCCGATTCGGACATGGTTCCCCCTGAAAGTGGTGCTGGTGCAACCAGTTCGTGCTGTGAAAGCGAAACGTGGAGCTAGCTATGGTCTGGGCTGCCGCCAGATGACAATCTGGTTGCTGCGTCTGGTGCGAGTGCCCGCCTTCATCGAAATAACGTCGCCGGCCGAGCCAGCCGCAAAAACGCGGCGGCCCGGACGGTTCAGCAATTCGTCGGCGAGCGTCGATTCCAACTCGCGCAGGCGATTTTCAAGCCCGCGCACGTGATCCTCGAGTTCGAGGATACGACGAATGCCTTCCAGACTCACGCCTTCTGAGCCTAAGAACGCAATTTCACGGAGCTTTGCCACGTCGAGCATGGAGTAGCGACGGCTCTTTCCCCGGGTGCGTTCCGGGCTGACCAGGCCCAGGCGATCGTATTGGCGCAGGGTTTGCGGGTGCATTCCCGCAAGCTCTGCTGCCATGGAAATCACGAAAACCCGGGTGGTCTCTTCCATGGCTAGCCCTTCGCCCGCTTGAGTAGTTCATCGCGCGGGTTTTCCTTGGGCAGCGCCTCGGCGAAGGCTTCGAGTTTTTCTTCCGCGTCCTTCGAGAGGTGTGACGGCACGGCAACCTGCACGATGGCGAGCAGGTCGCCAGTGCCCTTCGCCGTGGTGACACCGCGACCCTTGACGCGAAGCACGCGTCCTCCGGGAGTGCCAGGGGTCACGCGCAGTTTGACCGGGGGACCACCGAGGGTGGGCACCTCGATCGTCGCGCCGAGGCTCGCCTCCACAAAGGTGACCGGAACCGTCACCCGCAGGTTGAGACCGTCACGTTCGAACACCGGGTGCTTGCGCACGGTGATCGTCAGTACGATATCGCCGGTTTCTCCGCCGTCGGGGCTGGGCTGGCCCTTGCCGCGCAGGCGGATCTTCTGCCCGTCCGCAACGCCGGCTGGGACCTTGACCTTGATCGGCCGGCCATCTTGGGTTTGCAGACTGATCTGGTCGCCTTGGGTGGCCGTGATGAAGTCGATGGTCGTCGACGCGATCACGTCGCGGCCGCGGGTAGGCGCGCCCGACCCGCGATAGCCGCCGGTGGGATTGCCAAAGCCGCCACCACCGCCGCTACCTCTGCCGAACATACCCCCGAGGATATCGTCGAAGCCGCCCTGTTCGAAGGTGTAACTTTGCTGGCGGCTTCCGCCGCCGAACATGCCTCCGAAGGCATCCTCGAAGCCGCCGCTCTGAGTTCGGCCGCCGGGCGCGGCGAAGCGCGCCCCACTGCCCATGGCCCGCACGGCGTCGTATTCCTTGCGCTGCGCGGCATCGCTCAGTACCGAGTGCGCCTCGCTGAGTTCCTTGAACTTCGCCTCAGCGGTGGGGTTCCCCGGGTTGGAGTCTGGGTGGTACTTTCGCGCGAGTTTGCGGTACGCCTTCTTCAACTCGGCCGGCGTGACATCTTTCGATACCCCGAGAACCTTGTAGAAGTCTTTGTCGAACCAGTCCTGGCTAGCCATCGCTCGGTACCTGAACGACGACCTTGGCCGCGCGCAGTAGCGTGGAGCCGAGGTAGTACCCCGTCTCCGCAACGTCGCCGACGGTTTCGGTGTCGACGGCCGCACTCGGCTGCTGGAAGATCGCCTCGTGCATGGTCGGGTCAAAGGGGTCGCCGACTGTACCAAAGGAGGTCAGGCCGAGGCGTTCAACGCTCGCGCGCAGTTTGGCCGCGATCGTGGCGAAGGCGGAGTCGGGCACGAGATCGCCGTGCTTCTCAGCACGGTAGATGTCGTCCAGTACCGGAATGAGTACCTTGACGATATCCCCGGTCACGCGCTCTTTCTCGATCGCACGGTTGGCTTCGGTGCGCCGACGGTAGTTGGCGTACTCGGCCGTCACGCGCTTGAGGTCGGCGAGGTGTTCGCTCGTCGGCTCAGCCTCTTCACGTTCCGCCGCGTCCAAAATGTCCTGAACGGTCAGTTCGTCTTCTTCGATCCCATCGGCCGTACCGTCAGCTTCAGAAGCGGATGCTGCATCAGCAGCGGCCGCGCCCGCTGCGGCAGTGCCGTCATCGGGCACCCCCGCAGCGGACGCGTCGTTGTCTGGATGTTTTTTGTCAGCCATGGTTGCGGCCTACTTCTTCTTCTCGTCTTCGTCGTCGTCGACAACCTCGGCGTCGACAACGTCTTCGTCCTTGTTCTCTTCAGCGGGGACCTCGTCGGTGCTGGTCTCGTCAGCACCGGCTGCGGCATCCGCTTGGCTGGACTTGTAGATTGCTTCGCCGAGCTTGCCCTGGCTTTCGTTGAGCTTGTCGAACGCGGTCTTCACCGCGTCGTCATCGTCGCCGGCCAGAGCGGACTTGAGGGCGTCGACATCAGCCTGCACCTCATTCTTGACGTCTTCGGGCAGTTTGTCGACGTTGTCCTTGATCAGCTTCTCGATCGAGTAGGCGAGCTGCTCGGCCGTGTTGCGGGTCTCGGCAACCTCGCGCAGACGCTTGTCTTCTGCAGCGTGCTCTTCACCCTCGCGCACCATGCGCTCGATGTCTTCCTTCGCGAGCGAGGAACCGCCCGTGATGGTCATCGACTGCTCGGTTCCGGTGCCCTTGTCCTTAGCGGACACGTGCACGATGCCGTTGGCGTCGATGTCGAAGGTGACCTCAACCTGCGGGATACCGCGCGGCGCCGGCGCGATGCCGGTGAGCTCGAAGGTTCCGAGATTCTTGTTGTCGCGGGTGAACTCGCGCTCGCCCTGGAAGACCTGGATAGCAACGGACGGCTGGTTGTCGTCGGCCGTGGTGAAGGTTTCGCTGCGCTTGGTCGGGATGGCCGTGTTGCGTTCGATCAGACGCGTCATGATGCCGCCCTTGGTCTCGATGCCGAGGCTCAACGGGGTGACGTCGATGAGCAGAACGTCCTTGCGCTCACCCTTCAGAACGCCGGCCTGCAGCGCGGCGCCGACGGCGACGACCTCGTCCGGGTTGACACCCTTGTTCGGGTCCTTGCCGCCGGTCTCGCTCTTGACGAGCTCGTAAACGGCGGGCATACGGGTCGAACCACCGACGAGAACGACGTGGGCGATGTCGCCGACCTTGACGCCGGCCTCACGAATGACGTCCTGGAAGGGCTTCTTGGTGCGGTCGAGCAGGTCTTCGGTCATCTTCTCGAACTGGGCGCGGGTGAGCGTCTCGTCGAGGTTGGCCGGGCCATTTTCAGTCAGCGAGAGGTAGGGCAGCTGGATGCTCGTTGACATGCTCGAGGAGAGTTCCTTCTTGGCCTGCTCAGCGGCTTCCTTGAGGCGCTGCTTGGCGATCTTATCCTTAGACACGTCAACGCCAGTGGTCTCCTTGAAGCGCTTGATCAGGTGATCAACGATGCGCTGGTCCCAGTCGTCGCCGCCAAGGCGGTTGTCGCCGGAGGTCGAACGTACCTGAATGGTGGAGAAGTCGTCGTCTTTGCCTACCTCGAGCAGCGACACGTCGAAGGTTCCGCCTCCGAGGTCGAAGACCAGGATGAGCTCGTCTTCCTTGCCCTTGTCGAGTCCGTAGGCCAGCGCGGCAGCGGTCGGCTCGTTGATGATGCGTAGCACGTTGAGTCCGGCGATCTCGCCGGCCTCCTTCGTGGCCTGACGCTCGGCGTCGTTGAAGTACGCGGGCACGGTCACGACGGCGTCGGTGACCTTCTCGCCCAGGTACTGTTCAGCGTCACGCTTGAGCTTGGCGAGAATACGAGCCGAGATCTCCTGCGGGGTGTACTTCTTGTCGTCAATGGCGACGTTCCAGCCGGTGCCCATGTGGCGCTTGACGCTGGAGATGGTGCGGTCGACGTTGGTGACGTTCTGGCGCTTGGCGGTTTCTCCGACGAGAACCTCGCCGTCTTTGGTGAACGCGACCACCGAGGGGGTGGTGCGCAAGCCTTCAGCGTTGGCGATGACGGTGGGTTCTCCACCTTCGAGCACGGCCACCACAGAGTTGGTGGTTCCGAGGTCAATACCTACTGCACGAGCCATGTGGGTTGTTCTCCTTCAATCATGTGTGAAACGAACTACAAAGTGATCTCAAGACTTGAGCCTCGATGACTCAAGTATTCCAGAGCTGTTTCGTCCCTGTCAATTTCTGTGGCTGAAAGTTGAGTGTGAGTGACTCAAGTTTCATTCAAACGGATGCCGTGGCTCGCCAAATCCCGATGTTTACCGGCACGCAGTAGATTGTGCACATGACCCAGACTGTCGCCGTAGACGCGGAAACCACTCCGACGCGTGGTCGGGTGGTCGCCTGGGCGTTCTGGGACTGGGGCTCGGCCGCGTTCAACGCGGTCGTCACCACCTTCGTCTTCACGGTGTACATCACCGGCTCGTCTTTCGGCGATGACGACGTGATCAGCGCCTAACTTGGCTGGGCCCTGGCCATCGCCGGCCTCGTCATTGCCGCACTGGCCCCGATCACCGGGCAACGCTCCGACACCTCCGGCCGTCGCAAATTCTGGCTCGGCGTGAACACCTTCATCGTCGTCGCGCTGACCGCGACCATGTTCTTCGTGCAGGCAAGCCCGAGCTACCTGCTGCTCGGACTGTTCCTGGTCGCGGCCGGCAACGTCTTCTTCGAATTCGCATCCGTCAACTACAACGCTATGCTCGCGCAGGTGTCGACGCCGCGCACCATCGGCAAGGTCAGCGGATTCGGCTGGGGCATGGGCTATCTCGGCGGTATCGTGCTGCTGCTCATCGTGTACTTCGGCTTTATCCAGCCCGATGTCGGCCTGTTCGGGGTGACCGGCGACAACGGCCTCGCCGTGCGCGTCTCCATGCTGCTCGCAGCCGCCTGGTTTGGCCTGTTCGCGCTGCCCGTACTCCTGCGGGTGCCGGAGTATCGGGCGCCCAAGGCCGCCCGCCGCGAAAAGGTCAGCTTTTTTCAAAGTTACGTGGTGCTCGCCCACGATATTGCCCGCCTCTGGAAGACCAGCCGCCAGACGGTCTACTTTCTCATCGCGAGCGCGGTGTTCCGCGACGGTCTGGCCGGCGTCTTCACCTTCGGAGGCGTGCTCGCGGCATCCGTTTTCGGATTCTCACCCGGCGAGGTCATCATCTTTGCCATCGCCGCCAATATCGTCGCCGGCGTAGCCACGATGAGCGTCGGGGCCCTTGACGACCGGCTCGGCGCGAAGCCCGTCATCGTGACCGCCCTGATCGGGCTTCTGATCAGCGGCCTCGTAGTGTTTTTCCTGCACGATGGCGGGCAGATCGTGTTCTGGACGGCGGGACTGGCTTTGTGCCTGTTCGTCGGACCGGCTCAATCGGCCAGCCGTACCTTTTTGGCCCGTCTCATTCCCGTCGGCCGTGAGGGCGAGGTTTTCGGACTCTACGCCACAACCGGTCGGGCCGTCAGCTTTCTTGCCCCGACCGCCTTCGCACTGTCGGTCACGATCTTCGGCGAGACCTACTGGGGCATTCTCGGCATCATGCTCGTACTGCTTCTCGGCCTGCTCCTGCTCATTCCAGTCTCAGCTCGGCAACAGCAGATCCGCTAGTCGGGTTGCGGCACCGCAATCTTTGTTCCTGGCGCGCCTCGTAGTGCCCAGTAGCGGTGAGTGCCACTTCAAGTTCGCGCGCCCGGCCGCAGGTGGCACACCGAACGCCAGTGCGCGTCTTGCTGAGCGTCACCCTGTTTTTTCCTGAGCATCCGCTGGAATGAGGCCGTCCCCTCGCTTGGGGTGCGCGAGCCGGTCAGACTGGCACGCATGACACTTACCCAGCTCCAGAAGGCCGAACTCCTGCTCTCGCTGCACGTACCGGGCGAGCCTCTCATCGTGACCAACGTGTGGGATGCCATCACCGCCAAGATCGTGGCCGACGCCCCCGGCATCAAAGCCCTCGCCACCGCGAGCCACTCCATCTCGAACGTGCGAGGTTTACAAGACGGTGAGGGCCTCTCGCTCGACGAGGCTATCCGTGCCGCCACGATCATCGCCGGTGCCGTCGACCTACCGGTCTCAGCCGACTTCGAAAAGGGTTATGCCCCGGATGCCGTGGGCGTGACCCGCAACGTGCGTCGCCTCATCGAGGAATCCGGCATCGTCGGCATCAACATTGAGGATTCCGTCGGCAGTGAGAAGGCCCCGCAGTTCGACATCGAAACCGCCGCCGCACGCGTAGCAGCGGCCCGTGCCGGAGCCGACCAGAGCGGCATTCCACTGGTGATCAACGCCCGCGTCGACACCCTGGCCGGCGGCGGTGACTGGGACGAAGCCGTCGCCCGCGCGAACGCCTACCTCGGCGCCGGCGCTGACGTCATCTTCTTCCTCGGCCTCACCGACGAAGACAAGGTGTCGCGCGCGATCGAGCAGGTCAACGGCAAGATCTCGGTGATCGGTGCGCCCGGACTCGTTCCGCTGGGGCGCCTCGCCGAACTCGGCATCAGCCGAGTCAGCTTCGGTCCTGGCACGCTCGCCCTCACCCTCACGGCTCTGCAGACCGCGGCCACGAACCTCACCGCCCTCGGTGAGTACCCCGACGACCTCGGCTTCAAATTCGCCCTGTAGGCCGCCCACTCGCCGAGGCTACTGGCATCCGTTTTTTCAGCGGATGCGGGTGGCCTCGTTGTGTTCGATGAGTTGCCAGGTCGTTCCCTCGTCGGCGGAGACCCAGCCCTCCCACTTGTAGCTGTCGGGAGTGATAGCAGTGAAGTTCCAGCGGATCGGGCGGCCGTCGGTGCGGGTGCCCTCCTGCCGCACACCGTGGCGGTATGGGGTTGCTATGAGCTGGCAGTATTCGCCCAGTGCCGGGGCGAAGTAGCTGACGCGCCAGGCTCCGGCCAAGGGGTCGTAGACGCGCACTGTGGTCGCGACGGTTTCGAATCCAGACGGGTGCGTCGTGCTCGCGACGACCTCCACATCTTGCACGGCCCGACCGTCGAGGATGAATTCGACCATCCAAACAAAGTCACGTTCGAGCCACTCACCGGTGGTCTCGTCAAGTCGGGTGCCCTTGGCGGCCCAGGACCCGACCATCTGGCCGAAACGGTGCATGCGCCCGGGGTACTCCGGCGTCGGACCGTGCGCGATGAGCGCCTCGTCGAATCGGGTGGGCATGGAAGTCATACCTAGATTTTACCCGACGCGAGGTTACGTTCGGATTACCCGGGCATCCGCCTTCTTTCGAAGGGGGTTCAGCGCTTGATGGCGGTGCGGTGAAAGTTTTGGAACGAGCGCGAAGCCGTCGGGCCGCGCTGTCCCTGGTAGCGGGAGCCGTATTCGCTCGAGCCGTACGGCTTTTCGGCCGGAGAGCTGAGCTGAAAGAAGCACAGCTGGCCAATCTTCATTCCGGGCCAAAGCTTGATCGGCAGTGTCGCGACGTTGCTGAGCTCGAGCGTGACGTGGCCCGAAAAGCCCGGGTCGATGAACCCGGCTGTGGAGTGGGTCAGTAGACCGAGACGCCCGAGCGAGCTCTTGCCCTCGAGCCGGGCGGCAATGTCGTCGGGCAGGGTCACCTGCTCATAGGTGGCGCCGAGCACGAACTCGCCCGGGTGCAGAATGAACGGCTCGTTGGGCTTGGTCTCGATCAGGCGGGTCAGTTCCGGCTGATCCTCGGCCGGATCGATGTAGGCGTACTTGTGGTTGTCAAACAGCCGAAACAGGCGGTCCAGGCGCACATCTATGCTCGATGGCTGGATCATGGCCGGGTCGAGCGGCTCCAAACCGATTCGTCCAGCGTCGAGTTCAGCTTTGATATCGCGATCTGAGAGCAGCACGGTGCCAGCCTAGCCGCGCCGGGTTGATATGCTGGCACCGTTCCGATTGTTGTTCGCTCACGGTCGGGCGCGCGGATGTAGTTCAATGGTAGAACTTCAGCTTCCCAAGCTGATAGCGCGGGTTCGATTCCCGTCATCCGCTCCACTGCATAAGTCCCGTGAGGGCGTCGACGCCCAACCGGGAAGCATTCGCTCAGCGGGCACAACGGAGGGCACCGTGGAGGGCACCGACCTTTAGCAGTGCCCGACAGCTTCGCTACGCTCTCGTATGGTGCGATTTCAGCACATCGCGCGGATCGGCAGCCAGGCTGGTGCGCCTTCTACAACAGGTACCGATCTCGGGTCAGTCGTTCCGGTCCAGTTCCACGGATAGCTCGTGGAGCTGGCGGGCTAAGTCCGCGGCGTGAGCTGCCAGCTGGGGGCGGGTCACACGGCCGTCGGCGTGCGCTAGGTCAGGTGCGATAGCCGGCGCATCGGCGTCGACCACGTCGAGGTCGAAAACCACGCGGTCGGCACGGTGCCAGGTGGAGAACATCTCGATGGGCACGCCATGTTCGTCAAGACTCGTACCTTCGAGCAGTAGCAGCGGCTCCCCCACACTGATCTGCAACAGCTTCGCCAGGCCCTCCGTGGCAGCTACAGCGCGCACCTGCCGGCGGCCCGAGACGAACGACACGCCCAGGCGAGAACGCAGAACGGTGTGCAGCGAGGCATCCGTCAGCTCGACGGCCGTGAGGCCGGCACCAATCGACAGGGGCAGCCAGGTGTGAATGACCGCGAGGGGGCCGGTGCCGGCAGATCTCAGTCGACGGATACCGACGACCTCAGCCCCACCCAGCGCCGCTGATGCAGCAGCATTCTGCTCGGGCGCCAGTGCGAGCACGGCGGTGAAGACATCAGCGCCCTCGGCCGAGATCTGGGTGGACAGGCCCGACATGCGCTGCACGAGTCGATGGTGCTCACCGCGCGGCGACACCACGCTGCCGCGCCCGCGCCCGCGCTGAACGAGGCCTTCAGCACTGAGCGTGGCGAGTGCCTGACGCACGACCGAGCGGGAAACGGAGAACCGTTCCTGCAACTCCGCCTCGGTGGGCAACTGCGACCCGGGCGGCAGTTGCCCATTGACGATATGGGAGCGGATGATTGCCCCAACCTGGCTGTGCAGTGGGCTGCCGTTGGCGGCATTGACCGCCCCGGCGGGCACTTCATCTAGCCACATCACTCCATCGTAGGGCGCAGAGTGCCATCGCCCCGGCCGCGCTGCCTGCGCGGACCGGGCATGCGCTCGGCTGGCCATGACGGTTAGGCGGCCTGCGCGGCCCGCCACACGTGGTCCCACCCGGGCGTGAGTGCTGCGGCGCGTTCCAGCGACAGCACGAGGCTGGCCTCGCGGGCGATTCCCTGACCGGCGATGTCGAACGCGGTGCCGTGGTCGACTGACACGCGCACGACTGGCAGTCCGACCGTGATGTTCACGCCGTCGTCACCGTAGACGGCTTTGAAGGGTGCGTGACCCTGGTCGTGGTAGCAGACCACGGCGAGGTTGTACTTTCCGCGTACGGCCGCGGGAATCAGAGCGTCGGCGGGCAGGGGGCCAACGACGTTGAGTCCACGAGCCCTGGCCTCGACCACGGCCGGTGCCAAAATGTCGGCATCTTCATTTCCGAAGAGCCGATTTTCGCCCGCATGCGGGTTGAGGCCGGCGAGTCCAATCAGCTCATCGGGCTTGCCCATGGATTTGGCGAAGGCGCCAGCCAGTTCTAACACCGAAAGAGTGCGCTCGATCGTGATGTTCTCGATAGCCTGGCGCATCGACACGTGCGTGGTGAGGTGAAAAAAATACAGGTCCCCGGCCGACAACACGAGGGAAAAATTTTTCACCCCGAATTCGTGAGCGAGCAGCTCGGTGTGGCCGGGCCAGTTGTGCCCACCGGCGTGCATCGCAGCCTTGTTCAGCGGCGCCGTCACGATTCCCTGCACCTCGCCGGCGCGGGCGAGCCGGCAGGCCTCCACCACGAAACGGTAGGAGGCATCGCCGGCCGCGGCACTGAGCACGCCTTGCTCCACGTGTTCGAGTGACGGGCCGGTCTGCAACAGCTCAATTGTTCCGGGCTCGTTACGGGCGTCGGCCACATTAGCGATCACGCGAATCGCCGCCTGATCGCCGCCCACGTTGAGCACGCCGCGGCGCATCGCCGCCTCATCGCCGATTACGACGGGAACGCACCGCGTGCGAACGTCTCCGTGACCGAGCAGTGACTTGGCCGTAATCTCGGGACCGATTCCGGCCACGTCTCCAATGGTGACAGCAAGGATGGGAAGTGTCATGGGTGTACTCCTATGTTCGGGCTGATAGAGGGGCTAAGCACGTGGTCAGCCAAGAGTTCGGGAAGAATATCGGCAATCGACGATGTGACGCCGAAGCCGCCGGCCTTAGTGACGACAGTCAGGCCGTCAGCGAGGCCGCCTTCGATTAGGCCTACCGGAATTCCCTCGCGAATGGCATCCGTCACCACGATGGCACCGGCCTCAAAGCGATTGAGCACGGCCCGCGCGCCCTCGCCGCCCATGAGCACCAAAGCTCCCACGGAACGGTGTGCGAATACCGCCGCGGTGATTGTCGCGAGCCCGTCGGCGATAATTACGGCCGCCGTTTCAGTTGCAGTGGATGCCGCGGGCCGCTCCGATGGGGTTGCCACGATCACGATCGCGGGAAGATATGGTGCCGCCGCTAGCTCCGCGGCAATCCAACGGCCAACCGCAGCCGGCTCGAGCAACACGCTCAGGCTCGGCGCGAATGTGCGCACGTGTTGCGGCGGGGTGCTGCCGACCAGATGATCGTACTGAGACCGGGCGACATCGTGCAGCGAACTGACCACGATGACCACACGCCCTGCCCACACCCGCCGTGACTCTGCCGCGGCGGCCAGGTCACGGCACCAGACCTGCGAGAGCGCAAGCGCCAGCCCGGCGCTCCCGGCGGGAACGGCCTCGGCCCCGAGCAGGGCCACAGCTTCGGCCAGTACCATCAGGTCCGCATCCGTTGCTGCGTCGACCGTGACGACGCGGGTCTGGTTGCGTGCCGCGGCGCGCAGTTGTTCGGCGTGTTCCAGGGGCGTTCCCCGGCCAAGGGAGATGTGAACGCTTCCCGGCACCAGTTCCGACAGCAAATTCGTTGTCACGGGCGTCACCGGATCGGTGCCAACGGCCGTCGTCTCCACACCCTGACCATTGGCCAGAACCCGACCGTTCTGCACGGTTCGTTTCATTGCCGGATACGCGGGGCAAACAACAGCGAAAGCTGCATCGTAAAGCTTGCGCCACGCGGTGACCGCGCCGTGAATTTGAGCGTGAACCGAGCCCCGCATGGTCGAGTCGATTTTAAGCAGGAGCCGATTGACGCCCGCATTCCCGAGCGCCTCCACGGCCTCTGATGTACTCATTCGGGCGAGCTGCGCCGACTGCGCGCGGGCGTCGGACACCACCGCGAGAACCGTTCCGTGGCTGGTGGCTCCGCTGTCGGGCGCGGTCAATGCGAGCCGGGTGCGCCATCCGTCGCGGGCAAATTGCACCGCTGAATCGCCGCCACCGGTGAGGTCATCGGCCACGATGCCTACGGAAACATGGTCGGCACGCGTTCCGTCGGCCAGGGGGCCTGACTCCGGATGCTCCACGTCATGTCGGAAGGGCTCAACCATGGTGGCGGGCGTGATACTGGCGGATGCGGCCGGTCATGAGTGTTCGACCGTGTGTGCCGCAACAGTGTCGCCGGAGGATTCGGCGGCCGGCTCATTGGCAACCAGGCCACCTTCTCTTTTGAGTACCCAGGCTGCCAGCAGCGGCGCGAACACCGCGGTGACGAGTACTGCGGAGGCGACCTGGGCCGTTGCGACCTCGACGAAGGGTGCAAAGGTAGGGTCGGCGAGGGCGATGATGGCCGGGGTGGCGATCGCGTTGCCGGCCGTGGTGGCCGATGCGATACCGATGCCGGACTTGTTACCGCGGCGCAGAATGAATCGGTAGCCGAGATAGGCGAGCGTGCCGGTGAGTAGGGTGGCGACGATGCCCACGATGATACCGGACAGTCCCCCGGTCAGCACATTCTGCAGGTTGATGCCGGTGCCCAACGCGAAGGCGAAGAACGGAATGATCATGTTCGGGATCGGGCGCATGATCTCGGTCCATTTCTGGTCGAGGTTGCCCACGATCACGCCGATCAGCAACGGAATGACGGCCGCCAGAAGCAGTTGGAAGGGAATGTTGGCCAGGCCAGCGACGCCCAGGAAGAGCATTGAGAAAAAGGGCCCGTCATTGATGGCGGAAGCCATGTATGCCCCGCGGTCGCGGGCATCTCCATAGCGCCCGGTAAAGGCAAGCCAGAGGCCACCGTTGCTGTTGTCCATGGTCACGAGCAGCGCGAGAATGGAAACGCCCAAAATTCCATCGATGCCCACGATCTGGGCGAGGAGCACGACGATCGTGGCCGGAATAATGGACTTGCAGAGCAGCAGGACTCCGGAGGTGGCGAGCACCGGACCGGATGTTTTCAGGGTGATCTGCATGCCTGTGGCGAAGATCAGCAGGCCGATCAGTGGAAGCGCACTGGCTTGGAATAGTGCGGTGGTGAAGTTACCCATGCTGAGAAAGCCAGGGAAGAACGTGCCCACGACAGAGCCGAGAATAAGTGGAAGGAGCATCAGTCCACCGGGAATGCGGTTCATGCCATCAAACAAAGGCACTCGGCTGACGATTTTGGATCCGGCTACCATGGCGAATCTCCTTAACTAGGGGCTGCGATGCCCGCGAATAATGTGTACGTACACAATGTACTTATTTTATCCGGCCAAGCCGCGATGTTAACCCGTTTCTACCCCCTAGCGCGCTTCCAGCTCGATCGTTAGTCGGCACCCACGTCGTGGCGATGATGCACGATATCGTGCAGAAAGTACGCCCCGAGCGTTGCTGCAGTAAACGACGGCCCGTCACTGCGGCGCGCGGTCCGCTGGCGGGCATCCACCGCGACCTTCGCAAAGCGCTCGGCAACGGATGCTGCAGCCGCAGCAAGCTCGCTACCCACCGTCTCCGGCACCTGCAGGTCGTACCGCTCGGCGATCGCCGTGGCATCCTGGTCCCAGTTCGCCAGCAGCGGGTCGTCTTCGGTCAGCACCAGGTGCAGGCGTTCCTCGAAGAGCCGACAGACATCGCGCACGTGGGCCGCGTATTCCAAAGGCGACCAGGTGTGATCGTTCGGGCGCACCGCAGCATCCGCTCGCACCAACACTGCACCCCACGCCGCCGCATTCTCGCGAATCAAGCGCGGAAGGTCGTCGAAGGCCACCGCATTCGCCCGAAATCCACAGTCGGGGCAGGGTCGTTCGAGCACCCAGGTCCAGTCAGACGTGTCAGGAACAATAGCCATGGCTTCATGGTAGCGGCCACCTTTCGACGCATCTGCGGCCGGTCGCAGCACCTGATTAGACGCATGCGCCGCCCGGCTACCGGGCGGCGCGTCGATGCCAGGCCGAACTTAGCGCTTGCTGATCTTCCAGATACCGTCGGCGAGCGCCTTGTCGGGGTGCTGCACGCTCACGTAGAGGTCCTTCGGATTCTTACCGAAGTAGATGCCGGTCGTCTCGGCGCCCTGGTCTGTCAGGGAAGCGAAGAGTTCAACGTTCGTGGAGTTACCGACCTTATTGGTGCGCGTGCTGGCCCGGTAGACATCGCTGAAGCTGTTGTCCTCGACGATCCACAGGGCGCCGTCGGGACCCTCAGCCAGGTTATCGGGGTTGTTGAATCCCGTGATTCCAGCGGTCTGGTTCTCGACCGGCGCGTTGACCCCGGCCTGCACGAAGGTGCTGAGTAGGCTCTTCTTCAGGTCGATGGCGATGACGCGGTCTTCCGAGGTGTTGGCCACGTACAGCGTGTGGTCAATGATCTCGACGTCTTCGGGGCGACCGAATTCGGTCGCGACGACCGCGTTCGACGCGACGTCGGCATCCGTTTGAACCTGATTCTGGTCGAGGGCAACCCAGGTGAAAGAGCCGACCTTGTTCGCGAAGGTCGCCTGATTCCAGAGCTGATCGGCATCGGCCAGCCCGGTCAGCTTGAGCGCGTAGAGCTGGCCTATTGCAAGGTTGCCCTTGCGGGTGGGTACGAACTTGTAGACCGAACCACCATTGAGCTCGTCGATGACGTAAACGTTGCCGTCCTTGTCGACGTCGATGCCCTCATGGCGCAATACGCCGAGCGCGATTCGCTCCTCGATCTTGACGACCTTGGTGAGGTCTTTCTTGTCGAGGAACAGCTCGTAGACCTTGCCGCCAGCCGTCTCTTCGGTAATCAGCAGGGAACCCCACGGCGTCCAACGGATGCCGTCCAGGCGATTCCAGTCGGCTCGCTGGGCGATGACCGAGGCTTTGCCGGTCTTCAAATCAGTGACAGCCACAGCGCCGTTCTCGCCGACCTCGTAGGTGTTGTACAGATAGCGTCCGGCTTCGTGGCCGGTCTCATTGTGGGTATTCATATCGTGCAGGTCATCGACGCCGGGGTAAACATCGAGCACGGTCTCGTCCTTCACCAGGGTCTGCGTGAAACCGGCTGGCACGAGGTACGGCACGGTCCAGTCACTGCTGGCCTGATCGTAGGCGGATGCGGCGAGGGGCTCAAATGCGAACGCACCTTTTCCGTGGTCGTCAGAACCCGCCTTGGGGCCAACCGAACCTGCGTGGGCAGCATTTCCGAGGCTGAGCAGCAGGGAGACGAATACAGCGCCAGTTGCAATCTTCTTGATCATGTCAATCCTTCTGAGTCGATGGCTGAGAACTTCTCAAGAGTATTTTCCCGAGGTGAACAGGCGGCAACGCTCACCCCACGTTTCAGTGACTATCCCGGATTGTCCATTTCGGCGCCGAAGCCAGCTAGCGTTGTCCCTGAGCACAAGGAGACAGATGACGGTACTCATCGCTGGATGCGGCGACCTCGGCACCGAGGTGGGTCTGCGATTTGCCCGACTGGGGCACGCTGTGGTCGGGCTGCGTCGCACGGCGAGGGTGCTACCCGCAGAAATCACCGGCCAATCCATCGACCTGAGCATTCAAAAACCCGTCATTCCATCAGATACCAAGTTTGTGGTCGTGGCTCTCTCAGCTGGCAGCCCAACGGTCACGGCCTACCGCGCCGCCTACCTCGACGGCCTGCGCAACCTGCTCGACGCTCTCAGGGATGCTCGGGTCACGCCGCGCCGCATGCTGCTGGTGTCTTCGACGGCGGTCTACGACGTCAATGACGGCAGCCGGGTCGACGAGCAGACCCCGGCAAACCCGAAACCGGGCACCGATTCAATTGTGCTCGATGCCGAACGGATGCTCCACTCCCGTCTCCCCGCCGCGATCGTTTTGCGCCTGGCCGGCATCTACGGCCCCGGTCGTGAACGCCTGATCGAGCAAGTACGAGCCGGTGCCGGGCTCTCCGCCCAGTCACGCCACACCAACCGCATCCATCGGGACGACGCAGCCGCCGCTATCGTTCACCTGCTGCTGCGTTCTGAGCAACCGGCGCCGCTCTATCTCGGCGTCGACAACGAGCCGGTACGCAGCGACGAGGTGCTGACCTTTCTCGCCGCCGAGCTCGACCTACCCAAACCGACGCTGAACGAGTCGGACCAGCCGACGCGCACCCGCGAAAGCCAGCGTGGTGGCGACAAGCTCCTGAGCAATCAGCTCCTGCGCGATACGGGCTTCACCTTCAGCTACCCCACCTATCGGGAGGGCTATCGATCCATGCTGGCCGGGCGTGGAATCCGCCACCCCTAACGGCTGCCCAGCCGAACAAGCCCGGACCGCCAAACTCAAGCAGTCAAGCAGTCAGACTCAGGCGGTCAGACTCAGGCGGTCAGACTCAGGCGGTCAGACTCAGATCGGCGTCCGCATCCACGGTCAACGCCATAGCGGTCAGCATAGCGCCCAGCCGCGACTGTTCCTCCGGGCCGATCTCGCGCACGGAGTGGGCGATGAGCGCCTCAAAGTCGTCGTAAATTTTCTGCGTGAGCTGCTCTGCGGCGGGCGTCAAGGTCAGCAGCAGACTGCGCCGATCATGCGGGTGGGCACCACGCGTCAGCAGTTGCAAGGCCACAAGGCGATTCGAGATCGCCGTCACGGCGCCGGTGGTCATTTCCATCGATAACGCGAGTAATTTCGGGGTGATACTTCCCGCTTCGGCCACGCGAGCCACGGCCCGTAGCTCGCTGCCGGTCAGGCCGCACTCGGCCGCGACCCGGTTTCGATTGCGATCCATGGCGCGCAGAAAAGTTAAAGCGGATGCCGACAAGGCATCTTGGGCGCGTCCGGAAGTGTCCCGACCGTACATGAGTTCTCCTGACCTCTGGTCTGTTTGTTTCGCCCAACTTCAGGCGCGCAAAATTGCCCGTGAGGGCATTCTGTTCTGTCAGTGTAGCGGTTAGATCAATTCGTAAGTTTCTTAACTTTTAAATAGTTTGCTGTTTGAGGTAAATCCCGTATATTGAAAGTCGCGCTGGCGGTCTAGCGCGGCGCGCGGAGTCTATGGTGGCCGCGAAGCCCCGCACGCTTTTGACCGGCAGCGCGCCCACGAACCTGTCACAACGAAATGGACCATGCAATGCAGAGCTACCGGTTGACGATCAATAACGACTGGTTTTACCTGTCGTCCGAGTACAACATCGCCGGCCTCAAGTCAGCCCTGTCCGCCGCCGTGCACAGCGGTGGAGGCTTCGTCGACGTCGTCAGTTCCATGCGATCGCATGTGTCCCTGCTGATCACGGCTCACTCCATGGTCAAGATTGAAACGATCAATGCCGTCGACCTTCCCGATATCAACGACGCAACCCCGGCGATCGGTCCGCAGTACCTTGATGACGACTACTGGCTGGACTGAAGCCGTCCACCGACATCCGCTGGTAAATCGGATGGTTGGCCCGGGCCATTGACGACGCGCACGCCCGCGGGTAGGTTCACGCGAACGGCACACGTCCGCGCCGCATCCAAGTCAATCTGAAAGGCAGTTCTCATGAGTTTCCTCGGTTTTCTCCTGCTCGGTCTCATCGCCGGAGCCATCGCGAAGGCGATCCTGCCCGGCCGCCAAGGCGGGGGCTGGATTATCACCCTGCTACTCGGGGTCGTCGGCGCCTTCCTCGGCGGTTGGCTCGGCGGGCTCTTGTTCAACGTCAATCTGGGCGAATTCTTCTCGCTCACCACCTGGGCCCTGGCCATCGTTGGTTCGCTGATTGTACTGCTCATCTACGGCGCGATCACGAACCGCCGCAAGGCATGATCCGTCTCAACATTATTCGCGGCCAGCGCGTCACCCGATTCTTCGGGTGACGCGCTGTTTTTTGATCTCAGTGCGTCCGCGCCCCCCTAAACGGGGAGATCAGGGCCACAATTAGTACCAATCCGAAGCAGATGGAGCTCCGAACACATAGCAACCACGCTTAGCCGTGAATCACATAGGAGGCACCTGAAATGCGCACATCACCCAATCGCCTGATCGCCACCGTCTTCGGCGCGGTCTACGTTCTCGTCGGACTACTCGGCTTTGCCGTCACTGGCAGTATCGGCTTTATTGCCACCGAGGGCGGATTGCTCCTCGGCATCTTCGAGGTCAACCCGCTGCACAACATCGCGCACCTCTTGATTGGTGCCGCGCTGCTTATCGCCGGTCTCTCCAACGCCATGGCGGCCAAGGCCACCAACACCACGATCGGTGCCGTCTACCTGCTCCTCGGTATCGTCGGATTCTTCATTGCGAGCACCTCGCTGAACATCCTGGCGCTCAACACCGCCGACCACTTCCTGCACCTCGCCAGTGCGATCGTGCTCCTCGGTGTCGGTCTCACCGCTGATAAAACGGTTCGCAGCACGGCCAGCGTCTAACCCACCACAACGCACCATAACTTCATCCTTTTGCACCAAGATAATAGGAGCATCATGTCCCCGGTCGTTCGCACCTGGCTCGGTTTCGCCGCTTTCGGCGCCGCCCTGATTCATTTGGCCGTGGGTGTGACCGCTCCGCTTCCCTTGTCGGTTCTCCTGTTCGGGTTCGGCGTTGCCGAACTCGGCTGGGGAATCGCCACCCTCGCTGCTGGCCGGGTGCTCGTGCCCCGGGTCATCGTCGGAGCGGCGCTCACCCCGGTTTTCATTTGGGGTGTCACCGCCGTCGTCGGCAGCGGCCTCGGGGTGACCAGCGGCCAAAGTGGCCTGCCTCTGTACCCAATGGCCGTAGCTTCACTCTTCAACGTATTCCTGGCCGCCACTGTGGCCATCGCACTGCGCCGCTCATGGACTGGGCCTCGTACGCCCGCAACCTCGAGCCCTGCCATAGTAAGGGCTGCCCCACCGAGCGGCTGGTGCTTTATCACCGGGCTCGTCGTTGGAGGCTTCCTGCTCTCGGCGCTCACCACCCCGGCCCTCGCCGCCACGGAGGTCGGCTCGCACGCCGTGCCCCACGGTTCACACGGAGTGACCGAACCGGCCATCCCCGACTCCGGCCACGGCGCGCACTAGAGTCCCTCGCAGAGCTCAAGAACGCATGACACCACGGGTCAGGCGGGCAGCTCGGTTTCGGGGTCGATTGACTCCTCGCCCGACGTGTCAAGCCCCGCCAGGTCGGCCACCGGCGGCACCACCTCGATGTTCATGAACCGTTTGACGTTCTCGTCGACGATGATGTCACTCGGTCGCAACGGTCGGGTCAGGTACAGCCCGTCGAGGCTGGTCAGCCGGCTCAGCGCTACATAGGTCTGGCCGGGGCTGAACACCCGCGCACCGAGGTCGACGACGGCCCGCTCATAGGTGGCGCCCTGCGATTTGTGAATGGTGACCGCCCAGGCCAGCCGCAGTGGAAATTGCGTGAATTCCGCCACGACATCCCGACTCAGCTTCTTGGTCGCTGCGTTGTAGGTGTACTTGTACTTCTCCCACACCGTCGGCTCGACCTCGTGCACGTCACCATCAATATTCACGAACACCGTAGAGGTGACCTTGGTGACCGTGCCGATACTGCCGTTCACCCAGCGCGGCCCGCCATCGAGCGGCGAGTCGTTGCGCAAGAACATCACTTGCGCGCCCACCTTGAGCTCGAGTACCTCGTCGGCCGGAAACTGCTTTCCGCCGAAATCCCCGGTGATATCGGCCTTCGCGGTGAGCGACTTGCCCGACAGCTTCTTCAAAGCGGATGCGTTGATGCGGTTCACAGCATCATTGCGCGTCGCGAGGGTGATCACGCCATCGCTCGGCGGGGTTCGTGCCCCTGCACCGTTGAGGTCACCGCCGATCTCGGCGGTGACCTGACCGTGGCGTACGGCGTTGAGCATGAGCTTGAAGTCGTTGTCACGTTGGCGGTGAATTTCGGTGAGCTCGAAGATGCGCAGCTCGGCATCACGCCAGACCTTGGCGTCGAAGAACCACATCGACCGGTAGTGGTCGGCGAAATAGGCGCGTTCGTCGGGGCCGCCTGGTACCGGGGCCAGCTGGTACGGGTCGCCGAACAGCACGATCTGCACCCCGCCGAACACCTCGAACGGGCGTTGGCGGGCCTGACGCAGGCTGCGGTCGATCGCGTCCATCAGGTCGGCGTTAACCATCGAGACCTCGTCGATGACGAGGGTGTCGATGGTATTGAGAAGTTTGCGCACCTGATCGTTCTGGTCGATCGGGCTGTCGGCGATGACTCCGATCGGCAGGCGAAAGAGCGAGTGAATCGTCTGGCCACCCACATTGAGCGCAGCGACACCGGTGGGTGCCGCAATCACGATCTGCTTGCTGGTGTTCCACGAGAGGTGGTTCAGCAGCGTCGATTTACCCGTTCCGGCCCGACCGGTGACAAACACGTTCTGCTTGGTTCCCTCGATCGCCGCGAAGACCAGCGCCTGTTCACGGCTGAGCGGAATCTCGGACACGGCACACTTTCTCTGGCAGGCTCATGCTGCACGGGGGACATACCACTGTAACGTCCCGTGGACCCGCTGCGAGCACTGGATCGGGCACTGGCCGCAGGTCCGACCCACCCCCCGTACAATATTTATGTGACCACCCCGGCCGAAAACCAGCGGGCGAGCGGGCGCCGCGGCAGAATGCTCCGGGCCGTCCTCGCCCTCGTGGTCGTCGCCGCCCTCCTCGCGGCCGGTCTCGTGGGCACCATCACCGCCCTCAATCGCACGGTGTACAGCGCCGGCGGATTCGTGGAGCAGTACCTCGATGCCCTCGCCCGCGGCGACACCGTCGGAGCCCTCGCCCTCGGTGGGGTCATGCCAACAGCCGCGGAACTGGCCGCGGCGGAGCTCACAGGAGATCTCCCGGAGACGCTGCTGCGTGCATCCGTTTTGAGCGGCCTGAGCAATATCGAGTTGAAGAGCGACACACCCAGCAATGCGGCCGGCGATGACACCCACCGTGTCGTATTCGAGTTTGATTTGAACGGTACCGCGTCGAGTATGGCGTTCACGATCGAGCGGGCCGGAACCTTCGCCGGCGTCTTCAATGCCTGGACGTTTGCCGTCAGCCCGCTCGCTATGCTGCAGGTGTCGGTGCTGCACGAACGCACCTTCACGGTCAATGGCCTCACGCTCGATACCCGCGCCCACGCGGCAGCGGATGCGCCAGCCACCTTCTCGACGTCCGCCGCGTATCTCGCCTTCGCCCCGAACCGCTACACCTTTGAACACTCCTCAGCCATGCTGACCGCGGAGAAGACGAGCGTGCGCGTGACGGCATCCGGGGCCACCGCGGTCGAGATCGACGCCCTGCCCAACGAAGAGATGATCGTGCAGGTGCAGTCAGAACTGAATAAGTTCCTCGACGAGTGTGCCACCCAGACCGTGCTGCAACCGACCAGCTGCCCGTGGGGTATCACCATCGATGACCGCATCGAGGGCGCCCCGGTCTGGTCGATCACCGGTTACCCCGCAGTTGAACTTACCGCCGGGGAACGGTCCTTCGAGATGGTGGCGACGGCTGGACAAGCCCACATCGTAGTCGAGGTGCAATCCCTGTTCGACGGCGACGTCAGCACCCGCGACGAAGACGTGCCGTTCACCATGGGGCTCAGCGTTGTCTTGCAGCCCAGCGGCGCCCTGGCCATCCAGCTGCACTAGCCTCCCGTACCCCGACTGCGACGGGACAAGGTGGCCGCCCGGTGGGGTCGCAAATCGACCTCAAAACGCCCCCTCAGGGTGACCAAGCGCCGACCCTAGCCGCGCGGACTTTGTGCGTCGCGCTCGCTGATCCGTGCCAGGTTCGCGTTGTAGGCGATCAACTCGGCGTCCTCGTTGCGGTCGGCCTTGCGATCCAGCCTCCTTGTGACCTTGGTGTCGTCGCGACTCCACTGAATCGCCACGACAACAGCCAGCACAAAGGTCGGCAGCTCGCCGATACCCCAGGCGACGCCGCCGCCCATCTGCTGGTCGGCGATGGCGGAGAGGCCCCAGGTGCGGCCCATCGCGCCGTACCAGTCGGCCAAGAGCAGCCCGGTGCCGCTCATCAGGGCGAGGCCGAAGAAGGCGTGGAAAGCCATCGTGACCAGAAGCAGGAGCAGGCGGAAGGCGTAGGGCAGGCGGTACGGCACCGGGTCGATGCCGATCAGCGACTGCACGAACAGGTAGCCGGTGATCAGGAAGTGCACGATCATCCACTGGTGGCCGATGTGGTCGGTCGTCGCCCAGCTGAAAATGGAGGTGTAGTAGAACACCCAGAGCGAGACACCGAACAGCACTGCGGCAACGATCGGGTTGGCGACGATTCCGGCGAAGCGTGAGTGCACTGCGGTGAGAATCCACTCACGCGCTCCGCGGCTGCCATCCTGTCGCTTGGCGATCGCGCGCGCGGCGAGGGTCACCGGGGCGCCCGGAACGAGCATGAGGGGAACGAGCATGGTCAGCAACATGTGCATGAGCATGTGGGTGGAGAACAGGTACTTCTCGTACACGTTCACGCCACCGTTGGTGATGTAGAACAGGGTGAGGATGCCGAGAATCCAGACCACGCTGCGGTAGATCGGCCAGGCGTCGCCGCGGCGATGCAACCGCCAGACACCGGCCAGATAGAAGAAGATGCCAAACGCGCAAAACAGAATCCAGGCGAGGTCGAAGTTCCACTCGGTGAAATAGCGGGAGAAGGTCAGCTCCGGCGGCAAGAGTTCGCCGGTGAGAATCTGGGCCGGTGTTGACTGCGGAATCTCGGTGGCGACGACCTGGGCGACCGGCGTCGCCGTGCGGGCGAGGGCGGCGGCTACACCAGAGGCGAGCCCCATGAAGCCGAGTTCGGTCACCACGAGCCACCAGAACCAGCGGCCGCGCGCGGGCTCGGCCTGCTGCATCCGCTTGATGAAGAACCGGCGTTGCAGAATGCCGAAGCCGCCGAGGGCCACGAGGGCGGCGACCTTCACGAGCACCAGAAAGCCGTACGGGCTGAACAGGTTTTCCCAGCTGCCGATGCGCAGTTCGGCGCTGACGTAGCCGGAGGCCGCTACCACGACGAAGGAGACCAGGGCGAGGGAGGAATAGCGTGCAATCACCGAGTGGATGCGTTCACCGTCGAGCTGAGTGCGCAACACGATGATAGTCAGCAGGCCGCCGAGCCAGATCGCCGCGAAGACGAGGTGCAGGCCGAGGGCGGTGATCGCGGCGTTGTGGCCGGCGGCGCCCGCCGAGTGGCCCTGCTGCGCCATGGGCAGCAGCGAGAGCAACGCCAGCACTGTGACGAAGATCAGGGCGGTCTGATTGCGCACGGCGAAGCAGAGCACGGTGACGCCGGCGGCGATCAGCGTGGTCGCGAGCCAGGCCTGGCCGAGTTCGATCTGGCTGAAGAACTGTCCGACCGTGGCGCTGAACTGATCACTAATGCCGAAGGGAACATTGGTGACCTGGAGAAAGGTCAGAAAGCCGGTGACAGCAGATGCGACGGCGAACAAGGCTGCCGAGGCTGCAGCGAAGTCGAGAGCGGTTCCGAACTCGCGTTCCTTGGGGCTCAGGGCGAAAAGCGTGAGTACGAGGGCGCCGATGGTTCCGGCCGCTGCAATATTGACGACGACCTTGGCGAGGGGGAGTCCCCAGCGCACCACCGGCCCCGGGTCGGCGAGCAGCTGGGCCGAGGCGCCACCACCATAGGCGAGTGCGACAAGGGTGGACAACACAGCGACCAGCAGCAGAGCTGCCGGTCCGAGAACACGGACGAGACGGGGCACCCGTCCAGCTTATTAGCCTAGCCCTGGGCATCTGTCTCGCCTGAGGCCGCGCGCCATGCGCCCGCGCCGCCGAACCGTGAGTTTTGGCCCCTTTACCGGCTTTTTTAGGGTCGAGATTCATGTCTCGGTGATCGAAACTCACGTCCCGACACAAACCCTCGAGCACCGGAAACAGATGCCCAGGGGCGCCAAAAGGGGCGCCGACCGTGGTCGACGCCCCTTTTCAGTACTGAAAGCTACTTCGCGGCAGCCTTGAGCTTGCTTCCGGCGGTCAGCTTGACGCGGTGGCCGGCCGCGATAGCGATTTCTGCGCCGGTCTGCGGGTTGCGGCCGGTGCGAGCAGCGGTTGCGGTGCGCTCGACGCCCAACCATCCCGGGATGGTGACCTTGCCGTCAGCGGCAACGGTCTCGGCCAGGGTTGCAAAGAATGCATTCAGAACGCCGTCAACGGCGGCCTGGCTCTGTCCGGAGTCAGCGGCAACCTTGGCAACGAGCTCGGTCTTGTTCAGCGACTTGTCAGCCATTGAGTGTCCTCCTCGGACCTTCGTCTGTGTAAACAGCAATATTCGTAATACGGATGCTCCTCGAGAGAAAAGCCCCGCTGGTCGGTTCGACCGAGTTGAAATCTAGCATTGATCCGCCAGAATCCCCGGATTTACGGTGATTATCGACCATTTCAAGGTACTTTTACCCACTCAGGCACCCGATTTTCGCTCTCCGCGAAAACGTCGTGAACATCAAAATGGGATGTCGACCGAAGTCGACATCCCATTTTGATGGTTCAGAGACCGGCGAAACCGGCTACCAGAAGGAGTTACCAGCTGGACTTGGTGATGCCGGGCAGCTCGCCGCGGTGCGCCATGTCGCGAAAACGAACACGCGAGATGCCGAACTTGGAGAGGTGGCCACGGGGACGACCGTCAACGGCGTCACGGTTGCGCAGGCGCACCGGGCTCGCGTTGCGCGGCAGCTTCTGCAGGCCCTTGCGAGCGGCTTCACGCGACTCGTCGGTGCCAGCAGGGTCAACCAAGGCCTTCTTGAGCTCAAGGCGCTTGACGGCGTACCGCTCGACGATGACCTTGCGCTGGTTGTTCTTGGCAATCATGCTCTTCTTCGCCATGTTTAGCGCTCCTCACGGAAGTCAACGTGCTTACGAATGACCGGGTCGTACTTCTTGAGTACCAGACGGTCGGGGTCGTTACGGCGGTTCTTCTTGGTTACATAGGTGTAACCGGTTCCAGCCGTGGAACGAAGTTTGATGATCGGACGTACGTCATGAGCCTTAGCCATTAGATCTTCACCCCACGAGCGAGAACGTCTTTAACGACACTCTCGATACCACGAGCATCAATTACCTTGATGCCCTTTGCGGACAAGGTCAAGGTGACCTTGCGACGAAGCGACGGCACGTAGTACGTCTTCTTCTGAACGTTCGGGTCGAAACGACGCTTGGTGCGTCGGTGCGAGTGCGAAATGTTGTGTCCGAAGCCGGGAACAGCTCCGGTCACCTGGCATACAGATGCCATGGTTTCCTCCATTACCGAAGAGCGAATGCTCTTCCCAAGATCCCTTGTCGACGGGCACAACCCCACATCAGCCCCGAACTAACTCGAGACCGGGGAGAAACGCCCGCAGTGTACGCACACAGGCGTAGCAGTTGCCCATGCTACTAGATCCGCGCGCCTCCCGCAAACTCGCCTGGCCGCGGAAGCGGGTGAACGGTTACTTCATCGAGCACGAAGCAACTGTTCACCCGCTTCCGCGCCGCTTGTTAAGCGGATGCGGCGGCTGTGGCCGTGCAGGCGGCGCACAGCCCGAAGACGTCTACGACGTGGGCGGCCTGAGCGAACCCATTCTGGGCGGCGACGTCTTTGGCCCAGCGTTCAACGGCATCCGCTTCGATCTCGACCGTGAGTCCGCAATTGCGGCAGATCAGGTGATGGTGGTGCCCGTTGCTGCTGCACGCGCGGTACAAGCTTTCACCCTCAGGCGATTGGAGTGAGTCAGCGTCACCCTTGACCGCCAGATCGGCCAAGGCCCGGTAGACCGTGGCCAAGCCGATCGGGGATCCGGTCGCATGCAGGGCGGAGTGCAACGCCTGGGCGCTGACAAAGCCGTCGTTATCATCGAGGGCGCCTCGAACGGCCTCGCGCTGCCAGGTGTTTCGCTTCATGAGTTCAACCGTAGCGATGTTCGCGCAGGCGGGCGCGCATCCACTTTTCTGGGTATCCGAGCGCTACCGACCAGTCGCCGCGCGACCAGGGCGAGCAGGAAGAACGCGGCCGCCGTGAGGGCGATGGTCGGGCCGGCGGCCACGTCGAGCGAGCGGGAAAGCAACACGCCGACCACGGCGGCAACTGCGCCGACCACGGGAGCAATCACGAACATCTGAGTGGTCGTGCGCGAGACCAGCCGGGCGGCTGCGGCGGGGGCAGCAATCAGGGCGATGGCGAGGATAGCCCCGACGGCAGGCATTGCGGTTACGACGGTGGCAGTGATGAGTACCAAGGTAAGCAGCTCGATCGGCCATTCGCGGTAGCCAGCGGCGCGAAAGCCGTTCACGTCGAAGGTCGAGAACATAATTTGCTTGCCCAGGAACACGACGGCCAGTACGGCGAACGCCAGCACAACGGCCACGAGCGTCACATCTCTGGTGGACACCGTAAGGATGGAACCGACCAGGTAGGAGTCGACCTTCACCGGCAGGGAGGGATTGAGCCCCTGCAACAGAACACCGAGCGCGAACCCGGCGGTGAGCAGAATGCCCGATGCGACCTGGTTTCCCTGTCGTTTGACTCGACCGATCATCGTCATGATACCCACGATGAAGACGCTGGCCACCGCGGCGCCAAGCGGGATACTCACGCCCAGGATCGCCGCACCCACCGCTCCCGGGAAGGTCGCGTGGGTCAGGGCCTGGGCGAAGAAGGTGCGCTGGCGCAGCACCACGAGGGTTCCGACGAGGCCGCTGAGCGCCCCGATCAACAACGCGGCCACCAGCGCCTGTTCGAAGTAGTCCATCAGCGCACCACCGCGCCCGCAGTGCGACGAGGGACGTCGATCCGGTCAATCCCAAGCCGAGCGACCAGGACCAGCACGTAGCCGGCAACGAGTACGAGCACGACGGTGGCGCCGCTCGGCAAGTCGACACCGCGGTTCACCGAAGCTTCGTAGCCGAGCGCGAGACCCAGCCAGGCGGCCAGAATCGCAAAGCCGGCCGCCACCGGAAAGAGCAGCCACAGGCGATCGGTCACCAGGCGCGCGACGGCGCCGGGTACGATCAAAACGGCGAGTACGAGCAGGTTGCCCACGGCGCTGCTCGCGGCCACGACGACGAGGGCGATAGCCACGTTGAGCAGAATGTCGAGCACGAGGGGTCGGTAACCGGCGGCCCGAGAACCCTCGAGGTCGAAGGCGCGAAAAACCTGCTCCTTGAGCGTGAACCCGACGATGATCAGGGCCGCGAGGCAGACGATCACGGTCTGATTGACCTCGGCTTCGCTCACGGTCAGCAGGCGCCCGAACAGCAGGGCGTCCAGCTGACCGACGTAATTTGTTTCCCGAGAAACCACGATGATTCCGACGCTGAACATGGCCGTGAAGACGATGGCAATTGCGGCGTCCGATGTCACCGCGCGTTTGACGATGACCGTGAGCACGACTGCGGCGATGAGAGCAGCGACCATCGCCCCGACGAAGAGGCCGTCGCGTCCGCCCCAGACGAATCCGATCGTCACACCGGGAAAGACGGCGTGGGTGAGCCCGTCGCTGATGAATTCCAGCCCCCGCAGGTTCACCAGCACTCCGACGAGGCCGGCCACGAGGCTCAGCACGACGAGGACTAGCAACGCCCTGGCCATGAACGGCAGGTCAAATGCGTTGAATAGCGGCGTGAAGACATCCACTCAGTGACCCCCGTGGCCGGGAACGACAATGGTGTGCTCGTCCATTTCGACGCCGACCGAACCGAACGCCTGCTGCACGTTAGCGAGGGTCAGCACGGTATCGCGCGGCCCGAATGCCACCTGGGCGCCGTTGAGCAGCAACACGCTTTCGCACACGGCGCGAGCCAGGTCGAGGTCGTGGGTGGACACGAGCACGGCCACTCCCGCCAGCTTGAGCCGCTTCACCGTTTCAATGAGGGCGTCTCGGTTCACCTGGTCGAGTCCGTTGAAGGGCTCATCGAGCAGAAGCAAGCGGGGGGCGGATGCGACGGCGCGAGCGAGCAGACCGCGTTGTTGCTGTCCGCCCGACAGTTCACCAAAGCGCGTTCTCGCACGGTCGCTGAGGCCGACAGTCTCGATCGCCTCGGCAACCGCCTGGCGATCGGCCCGACCGGGCAAATGCCACCAGCCGAGCGAGCGATAGCGGCCCATCATGACGACCTGCTCGAGCGAAACCGGAAAATGTGGGTCGAGCTGGTCGGTCTGCGGCACATAGCCGATGTACCCCGCCGGGGCCGGCCACTGGCCGAGCACCTCGACGGTTCCAATCGTACGGGGAATGAGTCCGAGAATGCCTTTGAGCAGGGTGGACTTGCCCGAGCCGTTCGGGCCGATCAGGGCAACGGCCTGGCCCGACAACACGGTAAAATCGATGCCGGTAAGGGCGGGCTCTGCGCCGTAGGCAAACGACGCTGCCGCCACTCGAAGAGCGGCGGCAGCGTTCGATATTGGCGTTTCTTGAGAAGTGTTCTCGATCACGAGTTAACTATTGCAGGTCGGCGGGCAAAGCAGAGGGTGTAACGCCCCACGATCCCAACATCAGGGTCGTATTGTGCAGCTGGGCGTTGATGTAGGTGTCACCGGCGCTATCGTCGGGCCCGAGCGAGTCGACGTAGAGGGCATCATCGCCGGAATAGACGGTGACGCCGGCTTCGGTCGCGATGGTCTCCGCGGTCTTGGGGCTGAGCGACGCCTCGGAGAATACGGCGGTGACACCGGTGGCCTGGATGGCGTCGACCAGCGCATCAATCTCGGCCGCACTCGGCTCGGCGTTATCATCGAAACTCGGAATAACCGAGCCGACATAGTCGATGTGGTATGCCGCGGTGAAGTAGCCGAGGGCGTCGTGGTTGCTCACGAGCAGACGCTCGCTTTCCGGCACGGTCTCCACGTTGGTGCGGATCCAGTCGTCTAGCGCACTGAGTTGGGCGGAATACGCTGCTGCGTTGGTCTCAAAGTCCGCGGCGTTGTCGCTGTCGGCAGCCACCAGGCCGTCGGTGATCGTCTGCACGATGGTCTCGGCGTTGTGCACGTCGGTCCAGATGTGCGGGTCGCCGTCCTCGTGGGCGTGCTCGTCCTCGCCGGCGTGCGCATCCGCTTCCTCGTCAGCGTGCTCGTCCTCGGAGTGGTCCTCGCCGGCCCCTACCTCGGAGATGGTGATGCCCTCATCGGCGTCGATCATCACACCGTCGAAACCCGACGCGGCAATGGCGTCGTCGAGCCACTCTTCGAGCCCGACCCCGTTGATCACGAGCACGTCCGCCGCACCAAGAGCGGTCAGGTCCGCCGCGGACGGGTCGTAGCTGTGGGCACTCTGGTTGGGCTGGATCAGCTGGGTGAGATCGACGCCGCTGGCGTTTCCGATCACGTTGCGGGTGAAGTCGGCGACCTGCGTGGTCGTAGCGACGACCTTGAAGTCATTGGCCCCGTTGTCGGCGCTGGCGGTCGTGCCGGCCGAGCACCCCGAAAGGGCGAGTGCGGCGGACGCGAGGAGTGCAGGTACGGCTAAATATCTCTTGTGCATGCTTCGAGATTAGCTCTGTTGATAATGATTGTCAAAACCATTACCCGTTCTGGGGGGCACTACTGGTAGGTGACGAGGTCGGGCGCCGGCACGACCGAAGCGAACGCCTGCAGGTACAGCTGGTCCACCGACACCAGCACCAGCACGGCGGCGGCGGCACCAGCCGCCCGTGCCGTGGCTACCCCGGCAAGCTGCGCTGGGGCATCCGTCGCGAGAATCCACACGTCGGTCAGGCTCTGGGGTCGTGTCACGCACGGCAGTGGTTCGGTCGCGGCCCCGGCAGTACAGCATTGATGGCGGACGCCGTCGCAGGCATCCACAACCTAGTGTGGTCACCCGCTGTTTCCGTGTTCTGTACTCCATCGTCCCCACCAATACTGAGAACGGTTGACGCCCCCAGGCGGGTGAGCTCATGGTCGAGCGCTATGCTCTTTCCGGAGGTCGGTGTCAACAGCAGCGGAACACCCAGCTCGACCGCCGCCGAACCGGCCAGCAGTTGCGCATCGGCCAGCAGTTGCGCATCGGCCTGAGACGCCGGTGCCGTCCTACTCGAGCAGCAGGGCCGGCTCCTCGATGATGCTCGCGACGTCGGCGAGAAAACGGCTCGCGACATCACCGTCAACGACGCGGTGGTCGAAGCTCGCACCGATGGTGGTCACGTACCGCACCCGCACCTCGCCGTCGACGACCCACGGCTTCTGCTTGATCGTACCAAGGGCCACGATTCCCGCCTCAGGGGAGTTGAGAATGGGGGTGCCGGTATCCATGCCGAACACGCCGATGTTGGTGATCGTGATCGTGCCATTGCTCATCTCGGCCGGGCTGGTCTTGCCGTCGCGCGCGGTCATGGTGAGCTTCTCAAGCGCACGAGCGAGTTCGAGCAGGCTCATGTCCTGCGCTTCCTTAATGTTGGGCACGATCAGCCCGCGCGGCGTCGCCGCTGCAATGCCGAGGTTCACGTAGTGCCGCACGATGATTTCCTCATCGGTGAAAGTGGAGTTCACCGTTGGATTGCGCCGAACCGCCCAGATCATGGCCTTGGCCATGATCAGCAGCGGCGATACGCGCACTCCGGCGAAGTCGGTCGAGGCCTTGAGGCGCCTGACGAATTCCATCGTGCGGGTGGCATCCACGTCGACGAACAGGCTAACGTGCGGCGCGGTGAAGGCACTCTTCACCATGGCTTGGGCAATGGCCTTGCGCACGCCCTTCACCGGAATGTGTTCGTCGCGATCCACCGGCCATTGGGGCGTCTGGATGTTGCGGAACACACTGGCCTGGGTCGCCCCGCGCAGCACGTCTTCCCGGGTCACGTCGCCGACCGGACCGGTCGCCTCAACGAGCGACAGGTCGACGCCGAGGTCCTTGGCGAGCTTGCGAATGGGCGGCTTGGCCATAACCGGTCCAGCGGATGCCGACCGCCGAGTCGGCTCCAGCGGCTCCGCCCGCGCACGCACAGCGGGTTCCGGCGCGAGCGTCTCGTGGGCAACGTTCGTTCCGGTGTGCCGGCGACGCCGCGTCGGCATCGTGGCGGCAGCACCGCGGCCGACCAGTACCGGCTCGGGGGCTTCGTCGCTGATACTGCTGCTGGTATCCGTGGCCAACGTGTTCGTGTCGTCCGCCTGCAGAGCGGATGCTGCGGCATCCGCTGACGAAGAGGCCGCCGGCCGGTCTGCACTCGCGTCGGCCTGGGAATCAATCGTGATGATCACCGTACCCACGTCGACCGTCGTACCGGCCGCGACCAGAATTTCAGCGACGACGCCCACGAACGGAGACGGCAGCTCGACCAGGGATTTGGCCGTTTCGATCTCGACCAGCACCTGGTTGATCGCCACGGTGTCGCCGGGGGCGACCTTCCATTCGACGATTTCGGCCTCGGTCAAACCTTCGCCGACATCGGGGAGGGTGAATTTCGACACGCTCATAAGGTGCCCTTCTTAAAGTTCATCAGTGCCCATTAGTAAGCGAGAGCGCGGTCCACGGCTTCGAGTACCCGGTCGGGGCTCGGCAGAAAGTGCGTCTCGACCGCCGCCGGGGGGAACGGGGTGTCGAAGCCGGAGACGCGCAGCACGGGCGCTTCGAGCGTGTAGAACGCCCGCTCGGCGACCGTGGCGGCGATCTCGCTGCCGACACTGACAAAGCCGGGGGCCTCCTGGGTGACCACAAGATGACCGGTTTTCTGCACGGAATTCAGAATCGGTCCATAGTCAATCGGGGAGATCGAGCGCAGGTCGATCACCTCGAGGCTGATGCCCTCGATGGCGGCCAATTCGGCGGCCTGCAGCAGCACACTCACCATGGCGCCGTGGCCGACGACGGTCACATCGGTGCCGGCCCGCACGACGCGGCTGGCGTGCAGCGGCGTTCCGCTCTGCTCAAACCGCACCTCGCCCTTGGGCCAGTAGCGGCTCTTCGGTTCGAAGAAAATAACCGGGTCATCGCTCTTGATTGCTTCCTGCATCATCCAGTAGGCATCGTGCGGGTTCGACGGGCTGACCACGCGCAGGCCGGGGGTGTGCGCGAAGTAGGCCTCCGGGCTCTCCTGGTGGTGCTCGATCGAGCCGATGTGTCCGCCGTAGGGAATGCGAATCACGACGGGCATGATCAGGCCGCCCTCGTGCCGGTTGCGCATCCGGGCCAGCTGGCTGGTGATTTGGTCGAACCCTGGGAAGACGAATCCGTCGAACTGAATCTCGCAGACTGGGCGAAAACCGCGCATGGCCAGGCCGATGGCCGTGCCGATGATACCGGATTCGGCCAGCGGGGTATCGAGCACGCGCTTGTCCCCGAATTCGGCGATCAGCCCCTCGGTGACCCGAAAAACGCCGCCGAGCGGGCCGATGTCCTCGCCCATCAGCAGCACCTTGGGGTCATCAAACATCGCCCGGCGAAGGCCAGCGTTCAGGGCCTTCGTCATCGGCAGCGAAGCGGATGCCACGTTCGTGTCAACTACAGCGTTCATCAGTTCTTACCCTCATCAAAAGATGCTTCGTAGCGTTCCAGCCAAGCCTTTTGCTCAGCCACCAGCGGATGCGGTTCGGCATACACATTGTCAAAGATCACCGATTGCTCCGGTCCGGTGATCTCCAGCGCGCGCTTGCGCGTGTCAGCAGCGAAATCGGCCGCTTCTTCATCGACGGCGTCGAGGAACTCCTGCTCAATACCCCGGCCCTGCAGGTAAGTGCGAAAGCGCACGATCGGGTCGCGGGCCACCCAGTAAGCGAGTTCATCGGGATCACGATACTTGGTGGGGTCGTCGGCGGTGGTGTGCGCGCCGACCCGATAAGTGAGTGCCTCGATCAGCGACGGGCCGTAGCCGGCACGGGCGTCATCCATCGACTTGGTGGTGACCGCGAAGCTTGCGAGCACGTCGTTGCCGTCGATCTGGGTGCCGGGCATGCCGAAGCCGCCAGCGCGCAGGTACAGCGGTGTGCGCGACTGCCGAGCGACGGGTACCGAGATGGCCCAGTGATTGTTCTGCAGAAAGAACACCTGCGGCGTCTGGTAGCTCGCCGCGAAGACCAGGGCCTCGTTGGCGTCGCCCTGCGAGGAGGCACCATCGCCGTAATAGACAATAACGGCCTGATCGGTCTGGGGATTGCCGGTCGCGGTCGATCCATCGAGCTGCATACCCATGGCGTAGCCGGTGGAATGCAAGGTCTGCGAGGCGAGTACGAGGGTATAGAGGTGAAAGTTACCGTGCTCTTCCGGCACCCAGCCGCCGAGGGTGACGCCGCGCAGCATCCGCAGAATATCAACGAGGTCGAGGCCGCGAATCATGCCGACGACGTGCTCGCGGTACGACGGGAAGACGTGGTCCTGTGGCCGGGTGGCGTAGGCGGAGCCCACCTGGGCGGCTTCTTGGCCGTGGCTCGGCACCCAGAGGGCGAGCTGCCCCTGGCGCTGCAGGTTGGCCGCCTCGCTGTCAAACTTACGCACCACGACCATGTCACGGTAGAAGCGACGGTGATCGGCCTCGGTGAGCCGGTCGAGATAGGGCAGAAACTCCTCGGCGGCGGCGTTGGGTTCGAACGCGCCGTTCGGGGAGATCATTCGTACGCAGGTCTCGGCACCATCGAGGCCAAAGGCTGCTGACGTGGGCGCTGCTGTCATGGGCACAGTCGCATCGTTTCGGGTGGCTGACACTGTACTAACCTATCTTTCGTGCCGGGTGACCGACGGGAAGGGCGTCGACAAGATCCGCGCTCATTAATAGGAGTGTCGCCACAGCCTGCTCCTCACCGATCGACACTCGAATGCCCTCCGGCACGAAGGAGCGCACGACGAGGCCGGCCTCGTCGAGAGCCTCGGCCACACTCGCGGTTTCGGCGCCCGTGGGCAGCCAAAGAAAGTTGCCCTGCGGCTGGGGAATGTTCCAGCCCTGCCGGGTGAGTGTTGCCCAGGTTGCATCGCGACGCGCAGCAACCGTTCGAACCCGGTCAAGCAGTTCCTTTTCGGCGTTGAGGGAGGCCCTCGCTGCCGCGGCTGCTTGCGCGGTGACCGAGAGCGGAATGGCGGTCGAGCGGGCGGCGTTCAGAATGTCCACCGGGCCGAGCGCGTAGCCGATGCGCAGTCCGGCCAGGCCGTAGGCCTTGGAGAAGGTGCGCAGCACGACCAGATTGGGGTAGCGGGCCAGCAGCGACGGGCCGGTCACGGCATCCGCTTCGGTGACGAATTCGATATATGCCTCATCGAGAATGACCAGCAGATCGGTCGGGACGACGGCCATGAAGGCCTCGAATTCGTCCTTGGTGACGATGGTGCCGGTGGGGTTGTTGGGCGAGCAGACGATGACGACCCGGGTCTGGTCGCTGATCGCGGCGGCCATTTCCGGCAGGTCATGACCGTGATCGGCGCGGTTGGGCACGCGCACGCTGGCCGCGCCCGCGACGGTGACGAGCGAAGGATAGGCCTCGAACGATCGCCAGGAGTAGAGCACTTCATCGCCAGGGCCGGCGGCAGCGAGAATCAGCTGGGCCAGCAGGGCCACCGAGCCCGAACCGACGTGCACCTGGTCGACATCGACGCTGTACTTGGTGGCAAGGCGCTCACGCAGGGCCAGCGCCGAGGCATCCGGGTAGCGGTTGAGGGCCGTTTCGGCGGTGACCGCCGCGATGACCCCCAGTAGCGGGTCAAAGGGGTTTTCGTTGCTGGAGAGCTTGTAGGCACTGGCATCAGCCGGTTTGCCCTGCTGATAGGCCGGGAGTGCGATGATCTCCGGGCGCAGGCGGACGGAGGGTCGGTCGAAGAGGCTCACTCGTGGAGTCTACGCCCGCATATATTCGCAATGGCGAATGAATGATTGCACGACTTTCGACCGCGCGGCCCGGGTACCGCCCTGGCGGCGCTTCCCGGTGAGATAGTAGGGACATGGCCAGATTCCTGATCAAGTTGATCGTCAACGCGGTGGCCTTGTGGTTCACCGCACTGCTCGTCACCGGGGTGCACGTCATTCCGTACGCACCCGACTCGGGTGCCAGTGTGATCACCTACCTGCTCATCGCGCTGATCTTCGGGTTCGTGAACACCGTCGTCGGCGGCGTCGTGCGGGTCGTCGCGTTTCCGCTGTACATCCTCACCCTCGGACTGTTCGCGCTCATCGTCAACGGCCTGCTGTTGCTGCTCGTCGGCTGGCTGTCCGGTTTTCTGGGGTTCGGTCTCGTCGTCGATGGCTTATGGTGGGGCGTGCTCGGTGCCTTGGTCCTCGGCATCATCTCCTGGCTGCTCGGCCTGATCGTGCGCCCGGTCACCGACCGTAACTGAGCCGGGCTGTCACTTCGGGGCTGGCCCTGCCGGCAAGCGGATGCCTCGCCATAAGACGGCCTCGCCCGCCCCGTTTCCGACAATACCGGTCACTGTGTCCTGAAAATTTTGCAGGCTCTTTTCTGGGGAAGCGTCGATGAGCTGCGCCGTTTCCTGGTATCGGTCGAGGTTGTGCGCCGGCAAGGCCTCATTGGTTGGTGGTCGCACCATCGCAAAGGCCTCCCGGCGCACGGTGAGGCGATCATCTGATTCGACCCGACTGTCCCCGCCCGTCGCGGGCACCACGTCATCGGTGTGCTCGACGGTAAGGATGGCGACGCCCGGTGGCACCGGCACGCTCGATTCGGGTGCTCCAAAGGTGGCGACCGCCTGCACGTTGAACGTCCCTACGGCGGCGACCTGGGTGGCGACCAGGCCCCCCTGCGAATAACCGGAGAGAATGACCGGGTCGTCCGACGCAATTCCAGCGAACGACATCGCGGCCACGACCGCGGCGAAGGAGCCCGCATTCTGCCCGGCGATGGCTGTCACGTTGGCGGTGAGGTCCCACGGCTCGCTCGAGGCAACCGTGTTCCAATCGACCGTTCCACCGATATAGACCACCCATGATGGTTTCCCGGCTGGACCGTATCTCTCGATCCGTACCTGCGGCTGGCCCACAGCGGCATTCGGGATTGCAGCGGCCAGGTCAGCCACCCCGCTGGGTGCGGTGACTCGTCTCGGTGCACCCACCTGCACCACTTTCACCGGCGCTTCGCGAAACCGGCCTGTGGCCCGTGCTGTAGTCAGCACTCCGAGCGCGGTATTAGAGACCCCGATCACCCCCAAGCCCTCGTCGCCCAATACTCGTCCAACAATCCGCGGCGTTCCCATCAAGCCTGCTTTCACATCGTCGACAGATGAGACCGCCACCCGAACCAGGGAAACCACGGTTGGATTGGTGAGCAGACGCTGGTCGATCGCGACTCCACCCACCGAACCGCTTTTCGACCCGCTGATCACTCCCAGCAGGCCCAGGCCCGGCACAGCCACGCTCACCATTGCCAAGGGCGAGAACATCAACGCGGATCTTAGGAACTGGCCGAGGTTATGAGCCAGATCTGCACCGTAGATGAGGGCGATGCGTTGCGCGACAATCTCTGCGTGACCGTAATTCTCCGCCGCCTTCACCAGGTGGTCGGCCAACTCGCCGCAGCGATGTTGAAACTGATCGAGCAGCCACTCTGCGTGGAGCAAATCCGGCAAAGGCTCCGGCACGGACAGAGGAGCGCGCAGATCCAATTGCCCGATGCGGCGCGCACGAGTGCGCCAGTTCACCGCCTCGACCTGCACGGCGTGCAGGAACTGCGAATGGGCCAACACCACTTCGGTTGCCACAATGGTGGTGCCACCGACCGAGACAAGCAGCTCCCCACCCGCCTGGTCAGCGCTCACGCTCGACACATTGCCTCCGCAAACTGGATTTAGGCGCGCACGCTGTCGCGCGCCTCGTCGAGGTAGTGAAGCACGAGATCAAGGTCCACCATCACGTCTGCCAGGCAAAGCTGAAATGCACACTGGGACGCTGAATTCCAGAAGTCGCTGGGGTCGAGCACCACCAGGTTTCGGCGCGCGGCAGCGATTTCCTCATACAACGTGAAAAGGAGATGCCGCTGTGATCGCAGCAGGTCCAGACGATCCGCGGGATTCTCGGCCGGTGGAAAATCGTAAAAGCCCATGGCACCTCCCAATCAGTGCCGATCGTCGCAGAATCTCCGGCCGCCGGGTCTCCCCTCGACGATTCTGTGCCCAGACCCCGAAAACTGCCCGTGTGCAGGAGCCGAATCTACTCCACAATGGAATACATGTCTTTCGCGTCGCTCACCCCAGACGAGTCGACGCCATTCCGCATCATTTTCGTCTGCACCGGCAACATCTGCCGGTCGCCCATGGCCGAGGTCGTGCTGCGTGATCTGATCACGAAGCTCGGCTTGGAGCGACTGATCGCGACCAGCTCGGCCGGCACCGGAGACTGGCATGTGGGTGAGCAGGCCGACGGTCGCACGATTACCGCGCTGGCCAAGCGGGGTTATGACGGCAGCCACCATCGGGCTCGACAGTTCGATCCGCTCTGGTTCGCTGATCACGACCTGGTCGTCGTCCTCGACCGCGGCCAGGAGCGCATCCTGCGAAACTGGGCACTGGCTGATCGCGATCGCGCCAAGGTACGCCTGCTGCTGAGTTTTGACGCCGAGCAGGCCGCCCTGTGCGACGTGCCAGATCCCTACTATTCCGACGATGCGTTGTTTGACTCCGTATTGGGCATGATTGAGAGTGCCAACCACGCACTTTTGAAACAACTTGCACCCGCAATTCGACAGGGAGTCCAATGAGTCACCTACCCGTACAGGTTCTAAGCCCGCTTGACGGCCGCTACCGATCCGCCGTTTCCGATCTGGGCGAATACCTGTCCGAGGCTGGCCTTAACCGCGCCCGGGTGCGCGTGGAGGTCGAGTGGCTGATCACACTCACCGACCGCAGCCTGTTCGGCTCAGGCCCGCTCACCGGCGAGCAAAAGCTCGACCTGCGCGCCCTCGTGACGAACTTCGGTCAGGCCGAGATCGATGAGCTCGCCGAGCTCGAGGCAACCACCCGTCATGACGTGAAGGCTGTCGAATACCTCGTGCGTCGCCGCCTTGGCACGCTCGGTCTCGCCCACATCAGCGAGCTCACCCACTTCGCCGCGACCAGCGAAGACATCAACAACCTCTCCTACGCCCTCACCGTGCGTGACGCCGTGCAGACGGTCTGGCTGCCCAAGCTTCGCCTGGTCATCGATGCGCTGCGTGGCAGTGCTCTCGAATTTCGAGCGGATGCGATGCTAGCCCGCACTCACGGGCAGCCCGCTACTCCGACCACCATGGGCAAGGAACTAGCCGTGTTCGTCTATCGGCTTGAGCGCGTTGTGGCACAGATCGACGCCGGTGATTACCTCGGCAAGTTCAGCGGCGCTACCGGCACGTTCGCCGCCCACGTCGCCGCCGAGCCGTCGGTGGACTGGCCCGCCGTTTCCCGTGAGTTCGTCGAGGGCCTCGGCCTCGGCTGGAACCCACTCACCACCCAGATCGAGTCGCACGACTGGCAGGCCGAGCTCTACTCCCGCGCCTCCCACGCCAACCGCATCCTGCACAACCTGGCCACGGACATCTGGACCTACATCTCGATCGGCTACTTCCGTCAGATTCCACAGGCCGGAGCCACCGGATCCTCCACCATGCCGCACAAGATCAACCCGATCCGATTCGAGAACGCCGAGGCGAACCTCGAATTGTCCTGTGCCATTCTCGACTCGCTTGCCGCGACGCTGGTGACCAGCCGGCTGCAGCGCGACCTCACCGACTCCACCACCCAGCGAAACATCGGCGTCGGTTTAGGGCATTCCCTGCTCGCCCTCGACAACATTCTGCGCGGTCTCGGCGAGATCGACATCGACCGCGCCCTGCTGGAGCGCGACCTCGACTCCAACTGGGAGATTCTCGGCGAAGCGATCCAGACCGTGATTCGCGCCGAGGTTTCGGCCGGCCGGTCCTCGATCGAAGACCCCTATGCCCTGCTCAAGGAGCTGACCCGCGGCAAGCGCATCACCAGCGCCGATCTCGCCGCTTTCGTCTCAACCCTCGACATCGGCCCGGCCGCAAAGACTCGTCTGCTACACCTCACCCCGGCCGGCTATATCGGTCTCGCTGACTCTCTGATCGACTATCTGCCGTAGTCGGTCCAGCCAGGTGAACCAGCGCAGGTTCGGGTTGGGCCGGACGTGCGCAGCTTCATCACCGACCGGCGTAGAGGATGACCTTCATCTGGCCCGGCTCGCGACCGGCAGTGAGAGTCTGCTCAGCGTCGGCGAGCACAAAAGTGCTCGTGACCAGCACGTCAAGCTCGACGACGCCGCTCTCGACCAGCTGAATTCCGAGCGGCCAGGTGTTGGTGTAGCGAAAGACGCCGTCCAAAATTGCATAAGCAAAGTCCGTTTGAATCGCCACGTACTCGCAGAATGCCCGTCGATCGGCGGCGTCGCAAAGAACTCGATGTCGGGACAAAGGTTGTAACGGCCGGCTTTGCATTGCTCGCAGGCGCGGCACGGCCGCTGCGGTTCAACGGCCACACGCTGCCCGATGCGAGCGGGGGTCGACCCCCGCTCGGATAGGTGACTCCGAGCCGCTTTCGACGGCTGGATGCCACTGAACGCCCCACGGGACAGTCCCCAAGTCTCGACCTCAAGACCCGGCGACCACCGTCGGCGCTTGAGTCCGCGGCGGGCATCCCTGTTTAGAACACCCGAGCTGGGCGTGCCACGCGATATGCCAGCGAGTGCTCAGTGCCCGTTTTGCTCATCAAGGTCAGTCTGCTCCAACGCGTTCGGCTTCATGCCGAGTACAAGCATCGCAATCACCACGAGGGCCACGATGAAGGTCACGCCGAAACCAATCGCCGAAAATATCAGGTCGCGCGTGGTCAAAAGAACCGTGCCGGCGATGAACAGTCCCATCAGACCGGAAATACCGAGCAGTTCAGCCGGTTTCAGCCGATCGGACCGACTCGGCTGGTGCGCGGGGTTGGGCGTACCGGGAATCTTCTTGGTCACTTTTTTTCTTGGCACGCGTTTAAATGTCACAGGGAATCCGAATCGTTGGGGACGGGAACGCCGCGGCGCTGCCGCGGGGAATCCCACTTGAGGGAGAGCCCGGCAATGGGCAGGAAAACCGCGAGAAAGACCAGATAAGCTCCGAACAAACCTACCGACACGACGGGGTTGGGCGGAAGCAGGAGAAACAGCAGCGCGAGGATGGCGGTGCTGATCCCCGTGAACAGCCAATCCTTCGCGGGTACGGCGCGCTTACGCACGCGAATGCCGGCATAGATCTCCAGGAACCCAGTGACGGCCCCCCAGACGCTCACTACGAACAGGAAGAACCCGTGCCCGCCGGTGTAAAATGCGAGGGCCACTCCGCCGGCTACCATGCTCACGATTCCATTGATCAGGAACAGGCTGCGGTCGATAGCTACAGTCAGTGCGCGCGGCCCGGTCAGAATGAGCAACAGGCCACTTGCGAGGGCGAACGCGCCGAACACGACCAATCCTAGTTGGGCTGAGTGATCCCGATTGAAGGTGATGATCGCAGCGGGAATCACCGCGATCATGGCGCGCCCAAAGGGAACGGTCCAGTACCCCGGACCGACGTTTGATGGCGCCTGGGTCTTCGCCACGCACGACCTCTTTCGTTGCACAATTTTGTCGTGTCCAGTCTACGTGGCGACTCGGCCCGGGACTGCGAGCGGGCTGCGTGCCGAGGCTAACCGCCGGTGACCATGTCGGCGAACCGGGAGTAGTGGCCGTGGAAGGCGACCGTGACGGTGCGGGTGGGGCCGTTACGGTGTTTGGCCACGATGAGGTCGGCCTCGCCGGCACGCGGGTTGTCTTTCTCATAAGCGCTCTCGCGGTGCAACAAGATGACCATGTCGGCGTCCTGCTCAAGCGAACCCGATTCTCGAAGATCGGAGATGGCCGGCATCTTGTCGGCCCGCTGCTCCGGACCACGGTTGAGCTGGGACAGCGCGATTACGGGAACCTGCAGTTCTTTGGCGAGCAGCTTGAGCGCGCGCGAGAATTCACTGACCTCCTGCTGGCGCGATTCGACCTTCTTGCCGCTCGTCATGAGCTGCAGGTAGTCGATGATGACCATCTTGAGCCCCACCCGTTGCTTGAGGCGGCGGCACTTGGCCCGAATCTCGACCAGGGTCATGTTCGGGCTGTCGTCAATGTACAGCGGCGCATCGTTGATGCGACCGCGGGTGGCCGCGATCGTGGTCCAGTCCCGGGCCTCGACGGTTCCCTTGCGCATGCTCTGCAGTGGAACGGATGCCTCGGCTGCGAGCAGGCGCATCGCAATTTCACTTCGTCCCATTTCGAGCGAGAAGAAGATGCTGGGCATGTTGTTGTGAATCGAAGCCGAGCGGGCGAAGTCGAGCGCGAGGGTGGACTTTCCCAGGGCCGGACGGGCGGCGACGATAATGAGCTGGCCGCCGTGAAATCCGTTGGTCAGTTCGTCTAGATCGGCGAAACCGGTCGGTACACCGCTCATCTGTCCGTCTTTGAGCTTGGCCGCCTCGATCTCCTCGATGGCGGCGGTGACGGCATCGGTGAGCGGTACGTAGTCTTCGGTTTCGGTGCCGCCGGTGACCGAGTAAATTTCGGCCTGTGCGGTGTTGACGAGGTCGAGCACCTCACCCTCGCCGGCATAGCCCATTTGAGCAATGCGGGTACCAGCCTCGACCAGGCGGCGCAGCAGGGCACGCTCAGCCACGATGGTCGAGTAGAAGCCGGCGTTGGCTGCCGTGGGCACAAGGCTCGTGAGAGTGTGCAGGTAGTCGGCACCACCGGCTCGCGACAACTCACCGAGCTTGGTCAGCTCGTCGGTGACCGTGATGACGTCGGTGGGCTCACCCTGCGCGTAGAGCGAGAGAATGGCATCAAAGATGATCTCGTGCTTGGGAATGTAGAAGTCCCCGCCGCGCACGGTCTCGACGACATCGGCAACGGCGTCTTTGCTGAGCATCATGCCACCGAGGGCGCTCTGCTCGGCGAGTAGATCGTGCGGCAGGGAGCGCTCCGACTTCCAGGCTTCAGCGGGCCGCTCACCTCGATTCTGGTCGACTGCGCCACCGCGGGCTGACGAAGCGTACTCGTTTGACGCTGGCTGTTTGGCCAGGCCCAGGTGAGCGATCGACACTCGATACCTCTTTCTCTCTTGTGCTTTCAGGTGTATCAGGACCCACCGACACGGGCCGCGATTCACCAGCTTGGGTTAGAAACCAGCACTGCATCACCTTAGGTAGGTAGCGGCGCCCCCACAAACCCCCCTGTGGATAACCTTGTGGAGAATCTGCGCGAAACGCCGTGCGGATTGTGCAGAACCTGTGCACTCAGCTGTGTATAAATAGTTTAACGCAGCCGCATAAATCGATTTGATCAGGTGATTCATAGAATTTACAGGCTGTGAATAAAGTAACCTCAATCAACCGTTGAACCTTGACGAGACGAATGCTCACCTGTGTACAAAAGTGTTGCGTCTACCCCGACAAAATGGCTCTTAACGCCGCATAGCGGAGGATTCCTTTCGGAACCCTCCGCTATGGAAGAGGCAAACGTACCGGTGACTCGCGAAACCGGCAGTGACCTTACTTGGCTGAGACGACCACCAGGGTGATCGTAGCGCTGAGCTCGTCGCGAAGACGAACCGTTGCCGTGTGCTCACCGGTCAGCTTGATCGCGGTGAGTTCAATCTTGCGCTTGTCGACCGTGCCGAGACCGGCGGCTGCAACGGCGTTCGCCACATCCGTGGTCTTGACTGAACCGAACAGACGCCCGCCGGCACCGGCCTTGACGACCAGTGTGACCTTGGTGTTCTCAAGCTTGACCTTGAGCGCCTCGGCCTCTTCGAAGGTGGCGTGCTCGCGCGCTACGCGGGCTGCCTTGATCTGCTCGATCTGCTTCTCGCCACCGCGGGTCCACGCCACAGCGAAGCCCTTGGGAACGAGATAGTTACGAGCAAACCCGTTCTTGACGTCTACGACGTCGCCGGGTGCACCGAGGCCGGAGACCTCATGCGTCAGAATCAATTTCGACATTTGGTTTCCTTACCGGCCTGAGCCTGCGTAGGGCAGCAAAGCCATTTCGCGGGCGTTCTTGACGGCACGGGCGATGAGGCGCTGTTCCTGAACGGAAACGCCTGTGATGCGGCGGGCGCGGATCTTTCCACGCTCGGAGATGAACTTGCGCAGGGTGGGGACATCTTTGTAATCGATGACACCAACCCGAATCGACTTCGCGGGAGCGGCGTTCTTGCCACCCTTTGCTCCGCGAAGCGGCTTGCGGCGGTCGCCGCTCGACTTTCCAGCCATGATTTCCTTACTTTCTAAAAGAAGACGTTAGCTCCGCGCGAGGCGAGGCTTAGAAGGGGGTCTCGTCACTGAAGTTGCCTGGGCTATTCCAAACGTCCCCGCCGGATGCTGCGGGCGACGCAGTCTTGGCGGGTGCGCTGGGAGCCCACGGCTCATCATTGCCCTGGCCACCGGCAGCGGGAGCGCTGCTACGGGGGCCGGACGACTGCGCGCGAGTGAGGGAAGCGGTGGCGTAGCGCAGCGAAGGACCAATTTCGTCGATCTCGAGTTCCATGCTCGTGCGCTTTTCACCTTCCTTCGTCTCATACGAACGCTGCTTGAGACGACCGGAAGCGATGACACGCGAACCCTTGGTCAGTGAACCTGCCACGTGCTCGGCGAATTCACGCCAAACGCTCGCACGCAGGAACAGCGCGTCGCCATCTTTCCACTCGTTGGCCGCACGATCGAACGTACGCGGAGTGGAAGCGATGGTGAAGTTGGCAACCGCCAGGCCGTTCTGCGTGTAACGCAGCTCCGGATCGCTGGTGAGGTTGCCCACCACGGTAATTACGGTCTCGCCAGCCATGGGCTACTTGTCGCTTGCCTTGTCGGCAACGGCGGTCGGAGCGGCCTTGGCAGCAGCAGGCTTAGCGCCAGCAACCTTCGCGGCCGGAACCGCGGTGGAGGCAGCAGCAACCGGAACAGCAGCTTCGACCGTGGCAGCAGCGGCCGGGACCTCGGCCACAACGGCCTCGGCAACGACCGGCTTCGCGGCAGCGGCAACCTTGGCGGCCGGTGCTGCAGCTGCAGCAGCTGCAGCGTCAGCTTTGGCAGCGATAACCTTCGGGTTGGCAGCCTTGCGGGCAGCCTTCTCGGCGGCCAGCTTGCTCGCGACGACGACCTGGGCGATGCCCTCTTCTGCACGGAGCACCTTGGTGCGCATAACGGCTTCGGACAGGCTCAGCTGGCGGTCGAGCTCGACCGTTGCTGAAGCGTTAGCGGTGAAGTCCACGACGGCATAAATGCCTTCGGTCTTCTTGTTGATCTCGTAAGCGAGACGACGACGACCCCAGACATCAACCTTGTCAATGGTTCCGCCATCGTTGCGAACAACGTTGAGGAACTTGTCAAGGCTGGGAGCTACGGTGCGCTCATCGATCTCGGGATCGAGGATAACCATAAGTTCGTACTGATGCATGACTAACCCACCTCCTTCGGACTAAAACGGCTGCAGACTTTCTGCAACAGGAGGGTTGTGCATGTGCTGCTTGCGCTAGTCCGGGGAATCCGGCACGCAGGCAACCTACCCATGCTACCGGATGCCGCCAGCTTAAGCCACTGCACCCCTAGCGGCTCCACCCCGCCCACCACTCCTGCAGTCGGTGAGTGGCTTCCGCTTGGCCCAGCGGACCGTCGTCGAGTCGTTGTTCGAGCAGATACCGGTAGGCCTCGCCCACCTCACGCCCTGGCTTCAACCCGAGCACGGCCATGATCTGCTCGCCGTCAAGGTCGGGACGCACGGCACCGAGCTCTTCCTTCTCGTTGAGCTCGGCAATGCGCTGTTCCAGGTCGTCGTATGCGAAACCGAGCCGGTCGGCCTTGCGCCGGTTACGGGTCGTCACGTCCGCCCTGGTCAGAATGTGCAGTCGCTCCAGCTGGTCACCGGCATCGCGCACGTAGCGGCGCACGGCCGAGTCGGTCCAGGCACCCTCGGTGTAACCGAAGAACCGCAGGTGCAGTTCGATCAGCTGGGCTACGGCATTAATGGTGTCGTTGTCGAAGCGCAGCGCGCGCAGTCGCTTCCTGGCCAGCTTCGCCCCGACCACGTCGTGGTGGTAAAAACTGACAACCCCGCCGGGTTCGAGCCTTCGGGTGGCCGGCTTTCCAATGTCGTGCAGCAGTGCGGCGAGGCGCACGATCAGGTCGGGCGCCTCAAAGTTCCCGCGTGATTTCTCGTAGCCCATCGCCTGCTCCAGCACGGTGAGGGTGTGCTGGTAAACGTCTTTGTGGTGGTGATGCTCGTCAATTTCCAGCCGCAGGCCGGGAATTTCTGGCAGCACGATCTCGGCCAAACCCGACTCCATCAGCACTTCGATACCGGCGCGCGGGTCCGCCGACACGAGCATCTTCGAGATCTCGTCACCGATGCGCTCGGCCGACACGATGCGGATGCTATCGCGCATCTTTTCCATCGCGAGTGCGGTATCCAGATCCAGCGTGAAACCCAGCTGTCCGGTAAACCGGGCCGCGCGCAGCATTCGTAATGGATCATCTCCAAAGGAGATCTCCGGGGTGCTTGGAGTGCGCAGGCGCCCGGCCAGCAGGTCATCGATGCCGCCGGCCGGGTCGACCAGAGTCAGCTGCGGCAGGCGCAGCGCCATGGCATTGACCGTGAAGTCACGGCGGAGCAGGTCGGGTTCGAGCTCGCGTCCGAACACCACGTCTGGTTTGCGGGTGGTCCCGTCGTAGCTGTCGGCGCGATATGTGGTGATCTCCACGGTTTCACCGGCCAGGCTCGCCCCGATCGTGCCATAGTTCCGACCGATGTCCCACTGCGCTTCAGAGAGTGGTTTGACGAGCGCGAGAATTTCGTCCGGCATCGCATCCGTGGTGAAATCGAGGTCATGAAGCGGCCGATCGAGGAACGCATCTCGCACCGGACCGCCGACCAAAGCCAGCTCATGGCCGGCCGCCGCAAATGCGTTCGCCAGACGGGATACCGTGGGAGAGGCAGCCAGGTCGCCCAGTCGTGCGAGGGCTGCCGCGACGCTCTGCATATATCCATATTAGTTGTCAGAGCACGGCGTGCAGACTCGGTGCAGGTGGCTTCCGGCTGGCACGCCGTAGAATCCCCCTATGGTCGCCGAGTCAGATTCCGCGCATCGGCCCGCGCTCCCGGCTGCCGCACGCACTGCCGTGCGTTCGGCCCAGCGCACCAGCAGGGCAGGGCGCTTGCGGCCGACGGCGGGGTTAGTGGCGGGCGTCCTCACTCTGGCTGCGCTGATTCTCACGCCGGTCGCGGGGCTCTCTGCAGCCTTGGCCCAGGCCCCACAGACTGCTGTCGGCACCGCCATAACCTCGGCTGATTCAGTCGGGATCACCGTCTCCGGCACGAATTCCTCCGAGCTATCGCCCGGCCAGGATCTGCTCCTGACGGTTGCCGTGCAGAACAATACCGACGCGGCGATTCCGATCGGCCGGGTCGATGTGTATCTCGCCGATCTCGCCCTCACAACCCGAGCGGCCCTCGAGTCCTGGCTGCGCCCTGACGCTGACGCCAATTCGGGCGATCAGATGCTGAGCGTACCGACTACACAAGCTATTGCGGCCGGTGCGAACACGAACCTGTCAATCACCGTTCCCGCTGCGTCCGTCGGCTTGACCGACCAGAACGCCTGGGGAGCGCGCGGAGTTGCGGCCATTCTCACCGTCGATGATGTCGTTCGCGCCGAGGGCCGGGGAACATTCGTCTGGTCACCCGGGAGCGCCACCACCCCGGTCGGGCTGGCATCGATCATGCCGATCACAACCCCGGAGAGCGCGACCGGCCTGATTACAGCCAAGGCGCTCGAGTCTTATACGAGTTCGGTCGGCTTGCTCTCACGCCAGCTTGATTCGGTGATCGACCTGCCCACGATGGCGATCGCCATCGACCCGCAGATCATCGCGTCCATTCGAGTTCTGGGCACCGCCGCTCCCGCCTCCGCCGTGGCCTGGCTCGATCGCCTTGCCACGGCGAGCAACGACATCTTCCCTCTTAGCTATGCCGATGCCGATATCTCCCTGCAGGCCCAGACCGGTGCGTCCGCCCTGCTCGCGCCAACGTCCTTCGCGCAGGCCATCGATCCGAGTCTGTTCGTCGTCCCCTCGAACACTCCCGTTCCCGAGACAACCACCGATGTGCCGAGCGTCATCTCCCGCACATCTACTCAGACCACGCCGTCACCGACTCCGACGCCCGGCCCGACGGTGACGCCGGGCGAGACGGTCATTCCCACAACCAGTGACCTGCTGGCTTGGAACTATTCCAGCACAACTATCGGCTGGCCCATCGCCGGCCAGGTCGCCAGCACCGACCTCGACGTGTTCGCCGCGAGTGGGCTGACCACCACCATTCTCTCCAGCGGCAACGTAAAACAGTCTGACGGCTTCACCCCGAACGCCGCGGTTACCCTCCCCACCGGGCTCGGCCTGGTCAGCGACAGCGCGCTGTCCTCGGCCATTCGTGCTGCCGCCGATGCCGCGACCGACCATGACTGGCGGGTCAGCGTGTCAGAAGCCGCCTCGCTGCTGGCAATCGTTTCGGCCGAGAACCCGAACTCGGCGCGCACGCTGTTGACCACGTTTGAACGCGGCGGTCCGACCTCCGCCAATCGGGTCGGGCAAACCATGGCCGCTCTGGCTGGTTTTTCCTGGGCGAATGCCGTCTCCCTGGCGGCCGCGCAGGAGTCCACGCCGGCCACCACCGTGACGTTCCAGGACGAGGCCATCGACCCCGCCCGGGTCACGCTAGCCCGTTCCCTGCTCGATCGTGAGGCCGCTGTCGCTGATTTTGCCACGATCCTGGCCGATCCGGTCGTGGTGACAGCGCCCCTGCGCCTCGACTTGCTCGCACTGCTGGATACCTCGTGGACCGCGCAGTCATCGGCCTGGGCTGACCACGTGGCGGCGAGTCTGGCGTCATCCTTCGACCTCATGCATGCCGTCACCGTGACTACGCGCGGACCGATCATCGTCGTCGGCAGCCAGGTCGACCTCCGCATCACCCTCAACAACGCCCTGGATCAGGCCGTGACCGTGCGCACCGAGGTCGTACCGTCGAATGGGCGCCTCGTCGTGGGGGACACACTCGAGACGATCATCCAGCCCAACTCCGCGCAGGCGGTGTCTGTGCCGCTAAGCGCTGCCGTCGGAAACGGTGACGTCATTCTTCGGGTCACCCTGTTCACCCTGAACGGTACCCCCCTCGGCCAGCCCGCTCCCATCGACGTCAGCGTGCGCGCCGACTGGGAAGGCGTCGGCGCGAGCATTTTTGCGATTCTGGTCGTGGGTTTCTTCGGATTCGGCATTTGGCGCAATATCATCAGCCGTCGTCGGGAACGCTTCACTGAGTCGAATACTGCGGCATCCGCTGGTGAAAACACCGTGAGGCTGACGGTGACCCCCGATGTCTGAGACCCCGACCAGCACGGGCGGCAGCATCGGCCGGGCCAGCGCCTTCCTGGCCTCCGGCACGATCGTGTCGCGCATTCTTGGCTTCATCAAGCTCATCGTGCTGGCCGGAATGATCGGCCAGCTCGGCGACAGCGCTGACGCGTTCGCGCTGGCCAATCAGCTGCCCAACACCGTCTACGTCATCGTCGCCGGTGGAATCCTCACGGCCGTTCTGGTGCCGCAGATCGTGCGCGCCAGCCAGCACCTCGACGGCGGCACCGCCTACATCAACAAGCTCCTCACCCTCGCCCTGTCGATTCTCGCGGTGACAACGATCCTCGGCACGCTGTTCGCGCCGGCCATCACCGGATTCATCGGCATCAACCTGCCAGCCGACCAAAAAAACCTCGCCATCGCGTTCGCCTACTGGTGCCTGCCGCAAATGTTCTTCTACGGTCTGTACACGTTGCTCGGGGAGGTACTCAACGCGCGCAAAATGTTCGGACCGTTCACCTGGGTTCCGGTGCTCAACAACGTAGTGGCGATCGCCGGTCTGCTGGTGTTCGGCGCCATGTACGGTGCCGATGCCACCGGCGACCGGGCAGCCGATGAATTCACCCCGGCCATGATCGCAGTCCTGGCCGGCAGCGCCACCCTCGGCGTCATCGTGCAGGCCGTGGTGTTGTTCTACTTCTGGAAACGCATCGGCCTGCGCTTTCACCCCGACTTTCACTTTCGCGGTGTGGGCCTCGGAGCGGCCGGCAAAATGGCGACCTGGACCTTCGGCATGCTTATCCTGACGACCATCGCCGGCATTGTCGAGACACAGGTCGTGTCGCTCGCCACCGGCAAAGCGTCCATCGCGGTGCTCGCCACCGCCTGGCTCATCTTCATGCTGCCACACTCGGTCATCACCGTCTCGGTGGCCACCGCCTATTTCACCCGCATGAGCGAGCATGCTGCGTTGGAAAAGTTTGATCTGGTGCGAGCGGATGCCTCCTCCGCGATCCGCGGCACCACCCTGATCATCGTGCTCGCGGCGGCCGTGATCGCCGTGTGCGCGTATCCGTTCGCCGCGGTATTCGTGGCACCGTTCGAGCAGATCCAAGGCATCGGAAACGTCATCATCGCCTTCATTCTCGGACTGATCGCCTTCTGCATCCTGTTCGTGCTGCAACGTACCTTCTACGCCCTCGGAGATACCCGCACGCCGTTCTTCTTCACCCTGTTTCAGGTCGTGCTGACCGTGCTCGGGGTCATGGGCTGCGCTCAACTGCCGGTGGAGTGGATCGCGGTCGGAATCGCCCTGGTCATCACCATCTCCGGCGCGCTCCAGTGCCTGCTGGCCGCCGCGCTGCTGCGCCGACGCCTCGGCGGGATCGATGGCCGCCGCATCGTGCGCAGCCTCGTGAAGTATCTCACCGCAGTGATCATTCCGGTCGGCCTGGGAATCACGTTGTTGTTCATTCTCGGCGGAAACGTCGGGGACGGTTTTGCCGTCGCGTCCCGACTGAGCGCCATCCTCTCCATGCTCCTGATCGGGGTCGTCATGGCCGCGGCGTACTTCGGTCTGCTCCTGGTCATGCGCAGTGCCGAGCTGACGGCCTTTCTCGCGCCCCTGCAGAGACGCCTGGGCCGGTAAAAGTACTTCGAACCTGACGAGCAGCTCAGCGCTCCCGTGAGCGCTTCAAGATAGTCTTCCGCCAGCTGAACACCGCCTCACAAGCTGGGAGAGCATGGAATAGCATCCGATTAGGATGTGTTGTATCGGAACGTAAGGCGGGATATTGTCCGTCTCCCCACCACTTCAAGGAGCGTGCGCGTGCGTCAGATCATCATTATCGGTTCAGGACCGGCCGGTTACACCGCGGCGATTTATGCCGCCAGAGCCAACCTCAAACCGCTTCTGATCGCCAGTTCGGTTGAGGCCGGCGGCGAATTGATGAACACGACCGATGTTGAAAACTTCCCGGGTTTCCCGGAGGGCGTGCAGGGCCCCGACTTGATGACCAAGATGCAGGAACAGGCCGAACGATTCGGCACCGAGGTGGTCTACGACGACGTCGACTCGGTCGACTTGTCTGGGCCGATCAAGACGGTCGCCCTCGGCAATGGCGATGTTGAACAGGCCCTCACGGTCATTTTCGCCACTGGTTCCGCCTACCGCAAGCTCGGCCTCAGCGACGAAGAGCGTTTGTCCGGCCGCGGCGTCTCCTGGTGTGCCACCTGTGACGGCTTCTTCTTTAAGGGTAAAGAAATCGCCGTCATCGGCGGCGGGGACTCGGCCATGGAAGAAGCAACGTTTCTCACCCGGTTCGCTTCCAAGGTGCACGTCATCCACCGCAAGGGTGAGTTGCGCGCCTCCAAAATCATGCAGGAGCGCGCCTTCGCCAACGACAAGATCGAGTTCATCTGGAACTCCGAAGTCGTCGGCATCACGGGGGTGGACGCCGTCGATGGCCTGACTCTGCGCGATACTGTCTCCGGCACCGAGACCAGCCTCCCAGTAGGCGGCGTGTTCGTGGCGATCGGCAACGACCCCCGCACGCACCTCGTGCACAAGCAGCTCGATCTCACTCCCGAGGGAACCATCGCCGTCGCCGGCCGGTCATCATTGACCAGCCAGCCCGGAGTGTTCGCGGCCGGTGATGTCATCGACTCCAGCTACCGGCAGGCCATCACCGCGGCCGGTTCCGGCTGCGCGGCCGCTCTCGACGCCGAGCACTACCTCAGCACACTTCCCCAGAACCTGCTGGCCTCGGCCAGCGAGCCCGAACTCGTTTAAATTACTCAAGAAGGAGATACACATGACTGCACGCGCCGTAACTGAGGCTAACTTCGACCAGGAAGTCATCAACAACGAGAAGACCGTGCTGGTGGATTTCTGGGCAGAGTGGTGTGGCCCCTGCCGCGCCGTCAGCCCGATCCTCGACCAGATCGCAGCCGAGAACTCGGACAAGATCGACATCGTCAAGCTCAACGTTGACGAGCACCCGGCCCTCGCCGCCAAGTACCAGATCACCTCTATCCCCGCGATGAAGGTCTTCCAGAAGGGCGAGGTCGTCAAGACCGTCATCGGCGCCAAGCCGAAGCCGCAGCTGGAGAAGGACCTGGCCGCGTACCTCGTATAACTGATCCACCGCACCACCCGACCCGCCCGGCTTCCACCGGGCGGGTTTTTTTCTGCCCGGCGCCACCCCATACGATGAAGTGAACAGCAGAACGGATGTGACGTGACAAATCAGGGTTCCACTGACGTCAGCGCTGTGCAGTCGAGTACTGTACAGGCGGGAAACAACCTCGACCCGTGGTACCACCACTACGCCGAACGAGCCGCAGGCTTGAAGGCCTCCGAGGTGCGTGCCCTTTTCGCCGTAGCCTCCCGCCCCGAGGTGGTGTCACTGGCCGGCGGCATGCCGTACGTTGCAGCACTGCCCGAGGAACTCGTCATCAATGCCATGGACCGGGTCATGCGCCAGAAGGGTGCAACAGCCCTGCAATATGGCTCTGGCCAGGGGGTTCCCCTGTTGCGCGAGCAGATTCTCGACGTCATGGCGCTCGAAGGAATCAAGGCCAACGCCGATGATATCGTCGTGACTACAGGCTCTCAGCACGCCCTCGAACTGGTCAGTAAACTGTTTCTCGACCCCGGCGATGTCGTCATCTCCGAGGGGCCGAGCTACGTCACCGCCATGGTGATCTTCAAGTCTTACCAGGCCGAGGTCGACCACGTTCCGATGGACGAAAATGGCCTCATCCCGGCCGCGCTGATCGAACACATCGCGGCCCTCAAGGCGGCCGGGCGCACGATCAAGTTTCTCTACACGATCCCGAGCTTTCATAATCCAGCCGGAGTCACCCTCAGTTGGGAGCGCCGCCTGGAGATTCTGGAGATTTGCCGGACGAACAACATCCTGGTCCTCGAGGACAATCCATACGGCCTGCTCTATTTCGACCAGCCGGCACCGGATGCGATCCGCTCACTCGAACGCGACGGCGTCGTCTACCTGGGTACCTTCTCGAAAACCCTCGCCCCCGGCTTTCGGGTCGGCTGGGCGCTGGCTCCACACGCCATCCGCGAAAAACTTGTGCTCGCCAACGAGGCCGCCGTTCTCTCTCCCAGCTCCTTCACGCAGATGGTCATCTCTGAGTACCTCTCGACGGCCGATTGGAAGGGCCAGATCAACACCTTCCGCGGCGTTTACCACGAGCGCAAGAACGCCATGCTCGCGGCGCTCGACGAGTACCTCCCCGACCTCACCTGGACCGACCCCACCGGCGGCTTCTACGTCTGGGTTACCCTGCCCGAACAGCTTGATTCGAAAGCCATGCTGCCCCGCGCTGTGAAGGAGCTCGTGGCCTACACGCCCGGAACAGCCTTCTATGGCAACGGTCAAGGTCGCCAGAACATGCGGCTCGCATTTTGTTATCCCACGCCGGACAACATTCGGGTGGGCATCCGTCGTCTAGCCACCGTGATTCGCGGCGAGCTCGACCTACTCGATACTTTCGCCGGAACGGGCGCGCTCAGCGCAGTACCCGATCGGCCCGGAGCTAAGAACCAGCGCTTCGCAGGCCCGTCGGCAAACATCTCCTAAATTCGCCACCCCACCCACACTCAGCTAGGAAAAGTCCTGATCATGAGCGAATTCACCCCCCTAAACATTACCGTCCTAGCCGGCGGCATCTCGCACGAGCGCGACGTTTCACTCCGCTCCGGGCGGCGGGTAGCGGATGCCCTAACTAACGAAGGTCACATAGTCACCGTGCTGGACCCCGGCGCTAACCTGCTCACAACCCTCATGGACCAATCCCCCGACTTGATCTGGCCCACCCTGCACGGCGCCACCGGCGAAGACGGTGCCCTGCTCTCCTTGCTAGAAACAACCGGCATTCCGTTTCTCGGCTCCCGTGGGCCAGCCGCAGCCCTCGCCTGGAACAAAGCCACCGCCAAGGAACTCGTGCTCCGCGCTGGCTTTGCCACTCCCCCCGCTATAGCACTCTCGACCGAGACCTTTCGCGACCTCGGTGCCACGAGCGTGCTCGATCACTTGGTCAGCGCGATCGGCCTACCCCTGGTCGTCAAACCAGCACAGGGTGGCTCCTCACAGGGCGTCACGATCGTGCGCACGCCCGCTGACCTGCCACGCGCCATGGTTGACGCCTACACCTACGCCGATACAGCCCTGGTTGAGGCGTATATTGACGGCACCGAGGTCACCGTGGCCGTGATCGACTCCGGCGAGGGCCCGACCGCACTGCCCATCGTTGAAATCGTGCCCGTCGACGGCGTCTACAGCTTCGAAGCGCGCTACAACGCCGGTGAAACCGACTTCTACACCCCCGCCCGCCTCGCAAACGCGGTCTCACTCGTCGTATCCGACACCGCGGTGGCAATTCATATCCTGCTCGGTCTGCGCCACCTGAGCCGCGTCGACCTCATCGTCGACGCGGCGGGCACCCCGTGGTTTCTCGAGGCCAATGTACTCCCCGGACTCACCGAGACATCCCTAGTCCCCCAGGCCATCGAGGCCGCCAACCAGACCCTCGGCGCCACATACTCCGTCCTGGCCACCCACGCCCGCACCGCCCAGTAGCCAACCCTGTTTCACGTGAAACATCACCAGGCTCAAGCCACCGGCACTGTTTCACGTGAAACAGCGCGGCACGCCTTTTGCAAATAACCCCAGAGCAGGCATTATCGCTGCAGAAGTCACAGGGCATGCCGTTGCTGGCCACGACGTTCTCGGTTTGCATTATCTGGATGCCTTNCGAGCACATTTCTTCTGGGCAGATAGGACTGGACGACGTCCGCCAAGTGAACAGCCATCTGAAGTTCGTGGCGGAGGATCGCAATGCACCGGTTCCTCATGGGAGCGCTGCCGTTATGGTCTCCCCGAGAAGTATCTTCAAACGGGATGCGACAGCAATTGCGGCCGAGCGGACATTCAATATCGGAATCGCTGACGTGCTTGCTCTAGCGACTTCAGTCGAGCGGCTTTGGCTAGTTCTGTCCACTCTTCGTAATATCGCTGACGAAACCGATCGAAAGGCTTCCGTGCTTGCGGCCTTGCGTGATGCACATCTCTTACCCGGGGATGTCCTGGACCGATTCACGATAAGTCCAATAGGTTCTCTCTAGCGCCGTGTATCTCTTCGAGCGTTCTCGGCAGCAGCACATTGCCGGCCAGAGCGAGTCCTCACTTCCAAAGTTCGAGGTCGACCGGACAGTCGCGCTACGCCCGTAGGAAATGATCGCCGACGTCCTCCGGGCGAAGCCAGACGTTGAAGATCACTGGGAGCATCGAGTGAAAATGTTGTCTGTGTCGGGCACGAAATAACTCGGATGGGATCTCACTCCCATAAGACTGTCTGACCATGCCAGCGCACTCCTATCTGGACAGAGTATGCCGCGATTATTGGTTGACCAGCTTCGACCTCAGCGATCCAGCAGTCCGATCACCGACATCAGGTTCACCGTCAAATCGGGAATCCGAGCGACTGCCCGGATTCCCTCATTTGAATTGCCACGCCTCTTGCAGATCGAGGGCGAGCAGGCATTATCGCTGCAGAAGTCACAGGGCATGCCGTTGCTGGCCACGACGTTCTCGGTTTGCATTATCTGGATGCCTTGTCTTTACTAGGCCTCATGGATCGTGTTACCTTAGATGCAACATAGTGATTTTATAGACAACCGGGGTGAAGCGGATGGCTGGCGAGTTTCCGGGTTCGGCGCGGATGTTGCTGGTCCCGGGTGTGGTGCACCTGAACGAGACCGCGGCGGTGTTTGAAGCCATGGTGACGGGGTGGTCCCGCCAGCAGCGATCTCGACAGCTCGGTGAGGGCACGGTCAGGACTCGTGAGCGGCTGATCCGCCGATTCCAGGAGTTCTGCGATTCGTATCCGTGGCAGTGGACCCCCGTCGATGTTGAAGACTTCACGGTTTCGCTGACGTCCGGGTCCGAGCGGTTGGCTTTGTCGACGATCCGCGGATACCACCTGACGTTGCGGATGTTCTGCGACTACATCACGGACTCCCGCTATGAGTGGCCCGCGCAGTGCCATGACCGGTTTGGGCAGGTGCCTTCGCAGGTCTGTAACGAGTGGAACACGGTCGCTCATCTGAACGAATACGAGGGGCAACCTCAGCGGCGTCCGCTGACGTATCGCGAGTTGGAGTTGTTGTTCGACTGGCTCGACGACCGTGTTGATCGGCTTGCCCGGTCGGGCCGCAAGGGTGCGTTGGCGGCGTTGCGGGACGCGGTGATGCTGAAGACCACCTATGCGTTTGGGTTGCGGCGTAACGAGCTTGCACGCCTGGACGTTGCGGATTTGCGCCCGAATCCGCACATGCGGAAGTGGGGAACCTACGGGTCGGTGCACGTGCGGTATGGAAAAGCGTCGGCCGGATCGTTGCCTCGTCGACGGACAGTGCTGGCAGTCCCGGAGTTCGACTGGGCCGTCGATGGCCTGCGGCAGTGGGTCGAGCAGGCGCTGCCGCTATATGAGGCTGGCGGGCATCCCGCGTTGTGGCTGACGGAGCGGAGTACCCGCGTCAAGGTCCGGCAGATTGACGACCTGTTCTCCGTCGCCCGGACCGAGATCGGGTTGGACGAGCATTTGAGCCTGCACTGCCTGCGGCACTCGTATGTGACGCATTTGGTCGAGCACGGCTACCCGGAGCGGTTCGTCACGGAGCAGGTCGGGCATGCGTTTGCGTCAACGACAGCGATCTACACGTCGGTGTCGGACGACTTCAAGAACAAGACCCTGCAGGCGGCGCTGGCCAGGGTCTATCGCATAGACGAGAAAGGAACACGATGACCAGGACGATCCAGGTGCAGTGGAACCTGCGGCAGGTGATGGCCGACCGGGGACTGTTCCAAACCAGCGAGCTGCGGCCCTTGCTGGAAGAACGCGGCATCCAGCTCACTCGCGAGCACGTCTACCGGCTCGTGACGAAGACCCCGCAACGACTGAACACCGAGGTACTCGTCGCACTCTGCGACGCCCTCGGCTGCACTCCGACGGACCTGATCACCCCCGTCGTCGCTGAGCAGAAGCAGGCCAAGACTGGTACGACCGGCGAGGGCGGCCCGAAGATCGGCCAGCTGCGCCCCATCCGTGCCAAGGTGCGGCGCCCCGACGGCGTTGGAGAGTGAGCTCAGGGCGATACCCGGAGTGCATGCGCTGCGGCCGCACCGGCACGACGGTCAGGCTGCCGACCGGGCCGATCTGCTCCTGCTGCCGCCGCGACATCGCCTACCACCCGTCCGTCTGCCCTGAGTGCCTCGAGCTGCGCCCCGTCGCCTATCCCTCGACGAGCAACTTCGGGACGTTCGTCTGCGCCGCATGTTCGGGCGAGGAGTCTGTGTTTGCCTGCACGCAATGTGGTCGCGAGGATAATCCCTACGGCGCTGAGCGCTGCGCACGTTGCATCTTGACCGACCGGCTCACTGCGCTGCTCACCGACCCCATTACCGGCCTAGTTCACGAGCAGCTGCGCCCTGTCTTCGATGAGCTAAACGCCGCGCCACGGCCGCAGAGCGTGATCACCTGGCTGAAAAAGCCGCCAGCCACCGGCGCGAGACTACTCGGCCAGATGGCCCGACGGCAGACTCCGATCAGCCACGACACCTTCCGGAATCTACCGGCGGACAGGTCGCACAATTATCTGCGTGAACTGCTCGCTTCAACCGGCACCCTGCCGCGCTATCACGCCCCGATCGAGCAGATGGAGCGCTGGCTCGACGACAAGCTCGAGCTCGTCGACACCGAGGATGCGGCGGTGATTGGCCGCTACGGCCGATGGCATCTGCTGCGCAATCTCCGCACGACTGCCGATCGTGGCGGCCTGTCCACGAGCGCGATCTATGGCGCACGCTCGCACATCAACGGAGCGATCCGGCTGAGCCGATGGGCAACCACCCGCAGGACGACCATCGCTGGCCTTACTCAGTCGCAGCTGGAGGCCTACCTTGCCGAGCATCCCGGCGGCCGCAACGCTCAGCAAGGCTTCGTCATCTGGCTCGGCCGAAGCCGCACCAACACCGCGATCACCATGCGCTGGCGCGAGTCAACCCTGCCCGAAGTCGTCGTCGCCGACGTTGACCGCTGGGAACAGATCGACCAGCTCCTTCATGACGAGCAAATCGCCCTCTACGCCCGTATCGGCGGCCTATTCACGCTCCTGTTCGCGCAGCCCTTGGAGGCGATCGTCTCGATGCGCACCGACCAGGTCGCCATCGACGATGCAGGCCGCGTCATGGTGTCCTTCGAGGCCGTTCCCGTCGAGATGCCGCCCGCCCTTGACGACCTGATTCGCCGCCACCTCACACGCCCCGGCGCCCCGTCGATCGCGAGCACCGACCACGGCTGGCTGTTTCCCGGCAGACATCCCGGCCGCCACATGGTCCGCGAGAACTTCCGCTCCAAGCTCGTCGCAAACGGCATCCATCCGGGCCAGTCTCGCCAAGCCGCGATGTTCGCCCTCGCCGGCGGCATACCCGCGGCCGTCCTCTCCGACCTGATCGGTATCGCCGACACAACCGCGATCCGCTGGGCAGCCCTGGCCGCCCGCGACTGGTCCGGCTACATCGCCCAACGCCAGCTATAAAACCTGCCCTGAATAACGCGCGTCCACCGGTA